>DATCTV010000062.1:300000-422211 GCA_036567785.1 Desulfomonilia bacterium
ACAGGCTCAGGGCTTTCATGCAAGGATATGCGACGAAGGGATGTGTATAAAATGGATTCCCTGGAAAGATTCTAAGGAAATTAAAAAATGAAGAAAGGATTTACTGCATTTGCGGCATGCCTGTTTATAGTTCTTGCTGTCCTGAACGGGTGCGCCTGGCTCGGCGGAAAATTGGCGAAAGAGGAAAAAGCCGAACCGTGCAGGTTCCTGTTTTATGACCAGTATGCCGATTATCTGAGCCGAAAGGACATCAAGCTGAAGGATGCATTCGTCTTTGGTGTTTCGAGCAAGGAAAAAATTGTTGCCATAACCTTTGATGACGGCCCGTCCGAAAATTCCGGTAAGATCCTCTCAATTCTTAAGGAGCTTGAGTGTCATGCCGCGTTTTTTCTCGTGGCTGAAAATATGAATTTCGAGAATATCGTACAGTACAGGGAGCCGCTTTTCGAGACATATATTCACGGATATTCACATGAAAAGTACACCGCTTATGATAGGGAAAAATGCTTTGAGGAAGTCGAAAAGGCGCGGTATGTGTTTGAGAGTCTGGGAATAACGTCCGAATATTTCAGACCGCCTTATGGTGCCTTCAATGATAATCTGAAGAATGCGCTTGCCGGAAACAAGCTTACGGGAGTGCTCTGGAGTCTTGATTCTCTCGACTGGGCCGGACTTTCAGGAAATGACCTTACCGGCAGGGTGGTGTCGAATGTCCGGGACGGAGACATAATACTTTTTCATGAAACCCCATGGACCCCTGATGAACTGGAAAGGATAGTCACTGGAATCAGGGAAAAAGGCTTCAGGATTGTGCCTTTGAAATACCTGCTTCAATTCCGGAAATGCCCTTCTCCAGAAGGCATGCAGATCGCTTCACTTGAAAATTGAATCAGATTTTTGTCTGTAACTTATACATTAAATTCACGGCAATGGAATATTTCCACATCAATATAATTGCAATATGGAAATAATAGTGTTATTTTATTGTCATGAAGAAAAATCCCATTAACATCCCAAGAAAGGAACTGGATGATCTTCTGTTCAACGCCCTTCTTGCCGTTTACAGGTTTGAAAGGCAGAAGATCAATACCTTCGGACTGGACTACACCGCCATACTTGCCCTGCAGATGCTCAGGAGAAAAAATCCCCAGCGCATGCGTGAACTGGTGGACGGGATAGGCCTTCCGTTCAGCAGCGCCACGAGGCTTTTCGGGAAGCTTGAAGAGGCTGGTTACGTGAAAAGGGTTTACGCCGAAGAGGACAGGCGTGGTGTCCATGTCTATCTGACCACAAGCGGTGAGGAGATTGTACAGAAACTGGAAGAAGATACATATAAAATCATATCCGAGACCTCGAGACAATATGATGCCAGAACGTTGAATCATTTCATAAAAACAGCGGACAACATGGGCAGGATTCTGGGAGTTGAGAATATAAACCAAACCAAGGGTGAATAACCAGATAAGGAGGTTTTTTGTGGGCTGCTGCAAAATCGAGTTAAGAGGAAAGAATGTACTTGTGACAGGCGGTGCGATGGGCATGGGGAAATCCATGGCCGGGCTTTTTCTGAAGGAAGGTGCGCGTGTGGCGATAGTAGATATCAGGGAAGCCGAGCTTGCAGCCGCAACAAAGGAACTGGCGCCATCGGGTCAGATTGCCGCCTATGTATGCGATATCTCCGATAAGTGGAATATATATTCGCTTGCGGAAAAGTTGAAGAAGGAATTCGGCACGATTGACATCCTCGTTAACAATGCGGGAGTCGTCCGCTCTGCGCCCTTTTTGCAAAAGACGGATGAGGTGATTGAAAAGCTTATTGCCGTAAACCTCATGTCGATTTTCTGGACTACAAAGGCATTTCTTCCCGACATGGTTTCAAAAGGCGAGGGCGTCATAGTTAATATGGCATCTGCAGGCGGTCTGCTGGGAGTACCTTATATTTCTGACTACTGTGCATCAAAATTTGCCGTCGTAGGACTAACCGAATCTCTCAGACAGGAAATGGCTCTGGCGGGACAGAAAAAGATTAAATTCATATATGTATGTCCGAATACGGTTTCAACCGGCATGTTTGAAGGAGCGCAGGCTGTAAAAGGCACCAGAATGCTCACGCCTGAAGATGTGACCGTGAAAATCATAGAAGGCATCAAAAACGGCAGGGCGATGATAGGCGTGCCGTCGAGCGTTTATACTCTGCCCCTTGTTAAGGCCATCCTGCCGATAGGCGCCATGGACTTTTTATGCAGGGTGCTCGGCATTGCCACTTCATCAAAGAACATGACCGGAAGAAAAGATTCCATAATCTTAAGATAGACCCGATAGGGAAGGCAGACCTATGGGAAACATTAGAATCATTTTCACGGCGTTGATTGTTCTTATACCAGCAATTTCTGTTGCGGCAGGCTTCAACTGTGAAAGGGCATCTTCCTCCATAGAGAAGATGATCTGCGGAAATCCCGATTTAAGCCTGATGGATGAAAGCATGACCGCTGCATACAAAAAGGCAGTGGCCGGGGCCTCGGATTCGGCCCCGCTGTCGGCGGACCAGAAGCTGTGGCTTAAAAACACCCGGAATGCATGCAGGGATGTGTCCTGCCTGAAGAAGGCTTATCAGGAAAGAACAGCCGAGCTCAATAAGTGGAATGAACCTGCTGATAAAAACGACAGGGATATTTTTGGAAACTATACAATAACCAGGGACAACTATATCCATAATCCCGATACCGGCAGGGATGAGCCGGCAAGGACCACGGACTGCCTGACAATAAAGAAATCCAAAGGAGACAGGATTTATTTCTCTTTCATTCTCGTTGGTGCAAACGGCCATACCTGCTCGATGGACGGCGAGGCGGTTTACAAAGGCACTGCATATCAGTCTGTCCCTGAGAGAAATAATCCGGACTATCCGAAAGATTGCAGGATTAATATCCGCATAAAAAGGAACACAATACTGATTGAAGATATGAACGGCGGTTGCAAGGAATCCTTCTGCGGCATGAGGGCCGTAATAGACGGAGTGGAATTCGGCCGCAAACAGAAGACTTCAAAAGAATGCGAGCAGTTTTGACGCCTGGGTGTGAAGTAAACGGAAGTCAGACAAGTTAAACGACTTCGCCTGTCAGGGTGTTTTTGTTGCCGCGCGTTATTTTTACCACGGCCTCATGGCCTACAAGGGACAGGGGCCCCACGAAATTCACTATCGTATTATGGGTGGTGCGTCCGAATATCTGAGAAGGATTTTTCTGGCTCGGCCCGTCAACGAGCACTTCAAATGTCTGACCTGCCCTTGAGCGGTTTATCTCAAGCGTTATTCTGTTCTGAATGGTCTGGAGGATTGAAAGCCGCTCCTTTTTGAGCTCTATAGGGACGTCATCCTCGATACCGGCAGCAACGGTGCCGGGCCTTGGCGAATATTTGAACGAATAGAGCACATCGAACCTTACAGCTTCGATCAGGTCGAGAGTTCTCCTGAAATCATCATCGGTTTCCGTGGAAAACCCTACCATTGTGTCCGCGCTGAAGGCGATATCCGGCCTGGCCTTCCTGAGTTCGCTCACAAGCCTTAAATAGGAATCAAACGTATAGTTGCGGTTCATCGCCTTCAGTACCTTGTCAGAGCCTGACTGAAAGGGCAGGTGGATATGGCTGCAGAGATTGTCGAGACTCGCAAAACAGTCGATGAGTTCGGGACTCACATCTTTAGGGTGTGAGGTTGTGAATCGTATCCTTGTTATGCCGTCAACTTCAGCAATCTTTTTGAGAAGCGCCCCGAAACTTATGCCCCCTGCATACGAGTTCACATTCTGCCCGAGAAGGAAGATTTCCTTTACGCCCCTCTCTGCATGTATCCTTACTTCATCGATTACATTTCTCCAGTCGCGGCTGATCTCTCGGCCCCTTACATAGGGAACGATGCAGTATGAGCAGTAGTTGTCGCAGCCCTGCATGATGTTTATGTATGCCCTGTGGCCTGGACGGATAAAAGATTTCTCCGGAATAAGTTCAAGAGACGGGATGAACTCGGAGAAAGCCGTATGGATTTCCTGAGAGCGGGATTCTCTGACATTCTGAACGATCTCAGGAATTCTGTGAAGCTGATGAGTGCCTACAACCGCATCTATATACGGCATCTTTGCAATAAGAGCTTCGCCTTCCTGCTGGGCCACGCAGCCGGTGACGATTATTGTTACCCCGGGCCTCTTCTTCTTAAGATACTTGAGCCGCCCAAGATTGCTCAGAGTCTTTTCCTCGGCCTTTTTTCTTACCGAACAGGTGTTCAGGATTATTACATCGGCGTTTTCGGAATCGGTTGTTTCATTGTAGCCAAGCCCGGCAAGGGATGAATAAATTTTCTGGCTGTCCAGGTCGTTCATCTGGCAGCCATAGGTGAATATCTGAACTTTGCCCTTCATTCAGGATAAAATGGATCAGGCGTCTTTCCCCATACCCAGAGCTGACCGTCCGCAGTCCTGAAATAAACAAGACCTTCGGCGCTCACAATGGTATAATCAAAAACAAGGCCGGCAGGGAATACCCCTTGCGTGTCGGGATTGAACCACTGGTCTTCTCCGGCAGCCGGTGACGGATTATATCTGTATTTGCCTACCCATATTCTGCCTTTCGGGTCTTTTGAAATTTTGGACACGCTGCTGATGTCAATACCCGTTGGCGTTATATCTGAGGAACTCCATGTTATTCCATCAGGTTTGTAATATTGCATAAGCTTACCGTTATCAAGCAGGGCGAAGATGTTAAGCGGACTTGACTTCGCAACCACAGAAAGTGTTTTTTCACCTGAATCAGATGGGAGATGCTCCCAGTTCATGGCGTTTGTAGTGCAGTAGTATACGCCCATAGAGGTTGCGACCGCGGAAAGACTGCCTGAATTATCGGCATTGTATGATTCATAGGGGATCTGATTTGTAAAACCTGTTGTTATTGTATCAAACTTCCATAAGCCCGAATCTGCCGAGATCCAGATATTGTCGTTGATAAGAGTGAGACTGTTGACGGAGTCGGTTGGGCTTGTTGTCTTTGTATATACGATATCATCCGCCGATGAACTGTGATCGACCAGTGATAAACTGTCACCGTTCATATAGCCCCCCCATATAACATAAGAGGTAGCGTAAAATATTGAATAATATATGGGATAAATTGCTTCCAGAGGGTAGGTTCCACCCCAGCCCATATCAATTTTGAACATTACGGATGTGAACATCTTTACATTGTTTGAGACAGTTCCGTCACTGTTCTTGTCGCCGGACACCACTGCAAATATTCCGCCGGACATTGTATTCACGTCATAACTTATGGATTCAGCTGTTGCAGGGTTTGCGTTCATAAGCTGTATGATTCCTCGGGCTGAAACATTAATTATGAAACATGCCGTCTCCGTCTTATCATCCAGTTTGTCTCCGATGGTGCATGTCACGGTATAGGTTCCCGGTGTCCGGGGAGCCACCCAGTACAGACCATACAAGCTGGTAACCGTTCCCGGTGTTATAATATTTCCGTTGCCGTCCTGAAAGTAGCTGTCTGAACTGTCACAATTCCAGGTGTACGTCATGGGAGGATTGTTGGTCAGACAGGACACTCCCAGGACTATTTTCTGTTCGGTGACAGGGTAACGGTCTGAAAGGGAGACTGACGTAATATCAGGCCCGTCAGCGGAACATGCGGCTGAAAGCAATATGAATAATGAAACAAATATAAAGTCAAGCTTTCTCACAAAAATTATTCCTCCATACCGGGATTGAAGGGTTTCATATCAGATAGAGATAAAAGCTTCAAGTTGTGATAAAAGATATACAATCAATATTTAATATCCCGAGGGACTTTATGATACTTGGCATTGATGTCGGCGGTACTCATACTGATGTTGTATGTATCAGCAAGGGAGAGGTTGTTTCATCCATGAAGGTGGAAACAGCCCCCGATATTGTCGAATCAATCACTGCAGGGGTTTCATCCATGAATATCGATTACGATGGCATCAAGAGAGTTGTACTTTCGACAACCCTTACCACCAATGCGATAATCGAAAACAGGCTTGAAAGGGCGGGGATGTTTGTGAGTGCAGGGCCCGGCGTCAATCCTAAATCATATTTCCTCAACAGGGATTTTCATCTTATTGAAGGCGCCATAGACCACAGGGGCAGGCAATATATACCTCTCGATGAGCCTGGAGTGGAGCGTGCCGCGCGGCTGCTCAAGGATTCGGGGATTGATTCGGTCGGCATAGTATCGAAATTTTCGGTAAGAAATCATTATCATGAACTCAGGATAAAATTCATGATAGAAGGAAGGTTCAAATACGTTACAATGGGGCACCAGATGAGCGGCAGCCTCAATTTTCCAAGAAGAATCCATACGGTATTTTTTAATGCAGGCGTTCTGCCTGTTCAGGCCCGTTTTGTCTCTTCAGTCAAAAAAGCATTTGCCGGACTGGGAATCAAATCCAGAATTCTCTTTTTGAAGGCGGACGGCGGGACATTCTCTTCATCTGCCGCGGAAAGGCTTCCTGTTGAAACAATCATTTCGGGACCGGCAGCCAGCATAATGGGGGCTTTTGCATTAAGGCCGGATGAAAAATGTGCCGCAGTGCTCGATATTGGAGGCACCACGACTGATATAGGGCTACTTGCGCTTGGCCTGCCCGTATTCGAACCGAAAGGCATAAGCATTAAAGGTCTCAAAACCCTTGTGAGAGGCCTGAAAACAGTTTCAGTCGGTGCAGGCGGCGATTCGGCTGTTATTGTCGATAAGGGAAATATACAAGTGGGCCCCTCAAGAAAAGGGCCTCCGTGCTGTCTGGGCGGAACTGTTCCCACGGTAATGGATGCCTTGAGGGTGCTGGGCTATGTAAAAACAGGCAGCGAGGATAAGGCGGTAAAAGCCGTAAGCGATATTGCTTCGGCCTGCGGGATGAATGTCGAAGAAACAGCAAAGACTATTATCAGACAGATGGTGGGCATAATAAAAAATGCGTACACGGATTTTCTGGAAGATGTGAATGCGAATCCTGTCTATACCATATATGAAATGCTTCATCCTGAAACCGTCAAACCTGAGAAGATTATACTGATCGGGGGTCCGGCACTAGCGCTGAAAACATTTATTGAGGAGGAGTTGGGCATACCCTGCGTAGTACCTGAAAATTATGATGTTGCAAATGCCATAGGCGCAGCGGTCTCTAAGACGACGGCCAGGATAACTCTCCTTGCAGATACCCAGCGAAAACAGATGATATGCCCTGAACTTGAAGCTGAAGATATAATACCTCCCACGTATATGATTGAAGACTTGAAAAGCAGCGGGGAAAGACTCTTGAAAAAAAATGCTGTTTTTCTTGGCCTTGCAGATGACTACGGAATTGATGTCGTTGAAGAGCAGTGCTTCAACATGGTCAGCGGGTTCAGGACTGTGGGCAGGAATATGAGGCTCAAGCTCCAGACCAGGCCCGGGATCATACCGGAATTCAGAAGAAAGGCTTCAGGGTGAAGACAGGAAGGATCAAGGCAAAAAACAGAACCGGGCTTATTTTCTTTCCGGCCTATGACTGGGAGATATCGGCCTTCCATCCGGAAAGGAAAGAGCGCCTTCTTTACACCCATGATCAGGTCATCGAGGAGGGGTTGCTTGACATTGAAGGGATAAGCGAATTCAAGGCCGGAATTGCAACGGATAAGGACATATCAAGGGTTCATTTCTGTCTTCCGGACATAGATTCGGTTATAACGGATTCCCACAGGATATCAGCGGGCGGCTGCATCGAGGCCGCAAGGCTTGTGCTTGAGAAGAAGGTGGACAGGTCATTCGCACTTGTAAGGCCTCCAGGTCATCATTCCATGCGTGTCGTCCACGGTTGCAGGGGTTTCTGCAATATCAACATGGAAGCGATCATGGTTGAATGGATCAGGACGAATTACCCGCATATCAAGAAAATTGTTATCGTAGACACCGACTGCCATCATGGAGACGGCACACAGGATATTTTCTGGCATGACCCGGATATACTCTTTATTTCCGTGCATCAGGATGGAAGGACGCTCTATCCCTGGTCCGGATTTCCTGAAGATCTGGGCGGTTCAGGGGCGAGGGGGATGACGCTGAATGTGCCGCTTCCTCCCGGAACGACCGACGACGGATTCATATATGTAGCTGAAAACCTGATCAGGCCGATACTCGATGAATTCAAACCTGATATTGTCATAAACTCGGCCGGGCAGGACAACCACTATTCCGACCCCATCACCGACATGCAGTTCACTGCGGGAGGTTATGCAAGACTCACCGAAATCGTTTCCCCTGACATATGCGTCCTGGAAGGCGGCTATTCCATAGAAATGGCCCTGCCGTATATCAATACGGGCATAATACTTTCCCTTGCAGGCGTGGATTATTCATATCTGAAAGAGCCTGATTTCAGGCCTGACAGGTTCAAGCAGGCCTCAGTCGAGATGAAGTATATTGCAGGCTTATGTGACTCGATGCTTAATTACTGGCGCAAGAGGCAGGGAATACCCCTGAAAAAGGAAGGCATAGTCGAGCGCCGCAAGACCGTAAGATATGACACCGACAATATAGTTGACAGACAGGCCGAGTTTAAGAAGATGTGCGACTGTCCAGGGGTATTCAGGATTGAGACAAGGGCGTCAACCGGAAACAGCGCAACCTGTGTTCATATACCGAGGGGCGCATGCGAAAGTTGCAGGTCTCAGGGTATTGAATGGTTTGATTCTGCGGAAGGCTTCGACTTCGTGCAGATGCAGGACATGGACAAGGACATATTTACATCGAGAAAAGGATGAAGATCAGAAGGAAAAGAAAAGTGGTGCTGGCCCTTGGCGCAGGAAGCGCGAGGGGGCTTGCCCATATCGGTGTGCTGAAGGCCCTGAAAGAGGCCGGGATCCCGATAGATGCGATTGCCGGAGTATCCTTCGGGGCGATAATTGGCTCATTGTACAGCATTTACAGGGATATAAACGAAGTTGAAAAGAGGGTCAGGGAATACATGGATTCACCTTTTTTCAAGGACGCTCAGAAAGAGATAAAATCAATGGAAAGGGAATCGGCCCATTCGTTTTTCGAACGCATTCAGGCGACATTCAAAAAAGGGTATTTCTATACCAAGGCGGTCAACAATCTATCAATTCTGACCCAGGAAACGTTTGTCATGAACATGAGACTTCTCGTAGGAGACAGGTCTTTTGAGGATATGACGATACCGTTTAAATGCCAGGCGATTGATCTCATTACCGGCGACCCGATTGTGTTCTCGGAAGGCAGCCTGTGCGGTGCTCTTCAGGCAAGCAGTGCCATCCCGGGATATTTCCCTCCCATAAGCATGCATGATATGCTGCTGGTTGACGGAGGAGTGGCGGAGATGGTGCCTGTACACCTGGCGAAGACATTTAATCCTGACTACATAATCGGCGTGAATGTGAGGAAAGGTATTGAGCCTCTGACTGATCCCGATAACGAACTGAAAAACACCTTTGATGTTATTTTCAGAAGTTATGACATAACCAGGGATTTCATGGACATCTATCTGTGCAATGATCTCGACTGTGTCATCACCCCGGAAATCCATTCTCAACACTGGTATGATTTTGACCGCATCGATTATTTTGTGGAACAAGGCTATAAGGCGGGCAGGGCCAAGATAGATGAGATTAAAAAGGATATCTACTGGTTCTATTGATTCCAACTCTCATTCAAGCACTACCTTTGTCGGCTGCGTCGGAATGCTCCTCAGCATACGTTAAAGTATGCTTGCGTCGCCTCCTCCTGGCCTCCTCGATATCATCTTGAATGAGGGTTGGAATATATGAAAACCATGATAAAAAACACAGACTCCTGCGATTTTTAATATTTTGATGTCAGATAACTAACCGGATAAGTTTGAAAATCAAGCTTTCAAACTCCCAATAGATAATGTTTAAAACATTCTTATTGAAATTTTAATGCAAGATTATTAGAGTGTTAGGGTGATACTCTCAGATTATTCAGCTTTCGCGATAACCATAAAACGGTTGCCCTCAATTGTTTTTTTATTGATTTTTTCATGCCTTCTTTCGATAAATTGCAGTTCCCTGCATCCGGATCGACCTGCCTTCAACAATGGAGATCCTGAAGGCGCGATAAGCGCACTTGACGAAAATATCAGAGTTAACCTGGAGAAGCAACGGATCCCCGGTGCGGCCGTCGCTTTGGTACATGATGGCCGCGTTATATTTTCGCAATGCTACGGGTATGCAGATACCAGAAAGAAAGTTCCCATAACAGAAGACACTTATTTCATGATCGGCTCGCTCACAAAATCCTTTACTGCACTGGCGATACTTAAACTCATAGAACAGGGTAAAATCGATCTCAATGCCGATATAAGGAAATATATCCCCGATTTTTCCATCAAAAACCTTGATGGTGGTGAAACCACGATCACGGTGAATCATCTTCTCACACATACGTCCGGGCTTATGATTGACTATTACCTGCGTGATAACGGCAAGGAAATTCAATCCGATACCGAACTTCTCTCTCAAATAAAGGATGAATACCTCTGTTTCAAGCCGGGCTCCGCCTCAAAGTATTCGAATGTCGGATACCGGCTCCTTGGAATCATGATCGAGAGGGTTACCGGTGAACGATTTGAAAAATATATCGAAAAAGAGGTTTTTAAACCGCTTGGTCTGCGCCAGACCTCTTTTCTTTATACTGATGAAATCGCTGCTCATATGTCCAAGGGGCATAATGGAAATACGGAGATATCGAGGATTGACAACGAAGACAAGCCTGCGAGCGGTCTGTACAGCACACTCAGGGATCTTACTGTGTTCTTGAGGTTTTTGTCCTCAAGTTCCAATGCTTCAAATGCAGAATTTAACAGCAGCCGCATAGTGGGTTCAATCATGAAGAATGCTGATCTCACCATCGACACGTTTTATGATAACACGAACATATACTCTTCCGGATGGTATTTGAATTCCTATCAGTTCAAAGGCATACGTACGACAATATCCGGAAGTGGCAATATCAACGGTTTTTCCTCTGCGATGACTTACATTCCAGAAGAAAGACTCGGAATAGTGATCCTCACGAATTCGTCTGTCGGATGGAAAGCGAACATGGAAATCATCGCAAGGGGACTTGGTGGCATCATTGATTTATACAGGGTCACCGACACCCAATATCCTGTTTGTGAAAATAAAGAGATAAAATTCACAGAGGATTATGAATCCTTGTGCGGGCGATATGAGGGTTTTGGCCCTATTGTCGATATTTTTCTGAAGAAAAATGGATTATACGCGAAATTTAAAGGCCCTGCGGCCCTTCTTATTCCGGAAGGTGATGGCGTTTTCAAACCGGTACTTCGAATTCTCTTCATGGATTTGGATGTCGCACGGTTTACCGAATATGAAAGTATACGGTTCAGGTTCGCGAACAACCGCAATGGGGATAAATTCCTGTATATGGAAGCACAGGAAGGCGAATCTACATTTTCCATTCCACTCCATCATTACCGGAAAAACCTTATTCCCAAGTCTTACAACCGCTATTATGGCATATGGGCACTTGACGGGAATGAGACTTATCCGGATATACTGAAACTTTATCTGCCGTCGAATAGGCTGTCTTTTTTCGAAAAGGACGGATGGCCCATGATCAAGATAAATACCTGGATCGGGGAAGGACAACTGCTGCTTGTCCCTCTCTCGGAGAATCTGGCTCGTATTGCCGGATCCGGGGAAATTGTCAAAATTAATGAAGATACCATGAGCTATATCGGGCTTTCATTTAAAAAGGTACAGTGAAGCAAACTAAATGGATAAGTGTCATGTGGTGTCATGTAGAGTACGCTGATGATAATATGACAACAAATTTAATATTCATATTATCATCAGCGTCCCTCGGTTTGACCATGATAGATACGACCTGATATTTAGATGGTCACCATTTGAAGAATTCAATTCAATGATTCAGAAATAGAACTTGACTGAACAATATATGATAATTATAAATTAATTATGACAGAATTTTCATGGGACCCTAAAAAGAACCTGTCTAACATGAAGAAGCATGATGTCTCCTTTGAAGAAGCGGAAACAGTTTTTCTGGATGATTATGCAATCAGATATTTTGATCCAGACCATTCAGATAAAGAAGATAGATTCATAATGCTGGGGATAAGTGCAACACTGAGGATTCTGGTAGTATGTCATTGTTATTTGAAGGATGACTCGGTCATAAGAATTATTTCAGCCAGAAAGGCCACAAAGAATGAAGAAGATGCCTACTGGAAGGAGCGCGTATGAGAAAAGAGTATGATTTCAGTAAAATGAAAGGTGAAAGGAATCCTTATATTAAGGACCTTAAATCCCAGGTTACTATAAGGCTAGAAAAAACCACTATTGAATATTTTAAGCAGCTCTCCAAAAAAACAGGTATGCCTTATCAGAATCTTATTAACTTGTATCTTAAAGAATGCGTTGAGATGAAGAAGGAACCTTTAATCAGTTGGAATCAATCCGGACAAGCAACGGTTTAGGAATATCTCTGTGTCTGGCCGCGAAATGGAACAACTGATTAATTTTTTCAAGAATAAAGACCAGGCACCCTTTGTTTTCCGCTGATATGAGATTGAAGTTTTTCAAAATAAATTAAACCCTATCATTTCGATAAGTTCCACAGCCAACCAAAAGATTAGAAAAAAATAATTATTTTAATGGTACAAGCCTTTCACTCCTCAAGGTCTTATATATAAGAATTTAAAAAATGACTTCGGAGAAAGTATGGCAATGGAAAGTATGAAACGCTTAGGCGAGGTGAAACATGACTGAAGAAATGTCCGGCTTATCTGAAAAGAGTTCTTGCATGTTGAAAGATCAGAAACGAGCAGTGAGAAGACATCATCGCCGCCGTCTAATGAAAAAGCGTGGTGAATACTGGTGGGGGCATAAACTTGAAGATCCTGAATTGGGAAAGGTGGCAAGAACCCCAACACCATGCTCATGCTGGACATGCGGAAACCCGAGGCGACATTTCAAAGAGGCATCCATTCAGGAACGAAGGCTTGCAATGTCGGTAAGGAAGTCTGTCAATGCCCTTAGAAATTCCGAGACAGCTTAATGAAAAATGAAGCCTACTGGATCGATCCTGAAGGTGCAATCCTGCCTGTCGGGAGGACGCACATTCAGGAGATTATAGATATGCCCGAAAGATTCGAGCTTACGACAGATGAGGTAAAATTGGAATTCCTCAAAGAGAGTGAACCCGTGGGTCATGAAGGTAAGGCAAGAAACAGGATAATGCTGGCGCTTATAAAAAAAGGATGGATAAGAATCAGGCATGGTAAAAAGCCTGACGGCTGGAAGATACAATGCTGGCAGCTTGATGAAAACACTAGAGCAAGGATCGAAGCATGGATTTCAGGGATGCAGGACGGGACCTGTGACAGGACCTCAGGACAATCGGAGGTGTTCATCAACCAGCTGAGTATTTCAGATGTTAAATGTGACAGAGTAACCTTAATGAAATTTACCCGATGAAAAAAGGGGCCCTAGGTAATGGCTCAAAAGTGTAATAATGATCGATGCCAATCGAACTCTCGCTTGATTATACCAGAAAATGAAGAGACATCTTAGAGTATCCGGGGTGCTGAAGAGCTTGTCGCATAATGTTCAACGATGAATATCAGGAGAAGCGATATATGGAATTTTTAAGAAGGTATGGTAACCGGGAAGCAAACACAAATGTAATACATGATATCGTTGCATACATTCAGAAAATTGATGACTTGAGCCTCGAAAGAGCTTTCGAGGTAGCTGGCAGTGAAGATTATGTTTTTGCAATAATTCCCCTTTTTAAGGATCAGTCTGACGAAGCATTTTCAAGACTGGAATCTGCAAGAAAGGATATTTTGTTTGAAAACAAATTGTGCGACTGGCGCAACCGAAGATATTTCCCGTGGGGATTTTATTCCCTTGATGGTGGATATTGCAAAATAAATGAAGAACTTGAACACATATCAGTAAAGCTTGTGTATGCTTTAAAAAATGAAAAGATAGGTGATTTTTTCAGCTTCCTGTCAAATGAAATTAGCAAGAACGGCAGAGATTTCCTAATCAAGGATATAGACGGATTTGTTAAAATTATTCATCATGACGGTTCGATTACAGACATGGGAGTTTATTCCGATGAAGAAATCGATGGTTTTGTTGGGAGATTTCTAGGTAAGGGTGATTTTAGATTTTATTCATCATCCTTCAACTATTCCAGCGGGGGTGATGCAATGTGTCATTCACCCATGGTGACAAAGAGAGACAGGTACAGAAAGCTGTTTGACGATTTGATGAGTAATGGACTGGTATTTAAGAAAGACTAAGTTCAAAATCTACAATATGAAAAGGAGAAAGCATGAAGATCATTCCAGGACAAAAAAAAGATATCAAAGAGATTGAATTATGGTTTTCCATAGATATGGGCTTTTCAACTAAGAATAAAACCTGTGGAATTTTTTATCCAGAAGGTAAAAAAGAAAATATTATTTATGGTAACTTATTTGATGAATTTAAATCATTCGCCAAGGAAGAGAAAAATAAAATAGGCTTAATAATCGAAGCACCATTATCATATTATCTAGATGAAAAAGGAAATCCAAAAGGGCGTGAAAAACCAAAAGAAAAAGATGGGGAAAAAACAAGATATTGGTACACTGGATCAGGTAGCTCTGTCTTGATAGCTGCTTTGATGTTACTCAAAAAAATACATGATCATAAAGATGATAAAAAAATAGTATATCTTTATGAAGGTTTTTTATCATTTAAAGGAAGACCTGATAACGAAAAAAAATCAAATCATTATGATGATGCTGAAAAACTATATGAACAGAGAGGTGAGGTTATTGAACCTGCGAGTGACTATATTGGAATAATGTCACTTCTTAGTAATGATGAAAATGCTAAAAAAGCACCAAGTATAATTGTGAGTTCAGAGAGCCAAATATAGTTGATCAATATGAACAAAACTAAAGAAGACAAACCAAAAGTCGGCATTATATTTTCAGTTGAGGGCCAGGTACTCATTGACAGCACTTCTGTTAACGAAGCAGAAAAAACTTCAGATTATATTGACCATCCGCGTGCCCACAGCGAATTCTGGGAAGCGCTTCAGGAGGTATGCCTTTCAGAAGGGATTAGACATACAATCACAGAAACAGATTATGACTATTACCCGCGTGGAAGGGTGGTTTACTCTATAAAAGATCGGATGTTCTTCGTATATCTTGACAGGTGCATAATAGACAATCATGAACTGGTGGACGAAATTATAAGCAGGATGAACCTTTCAAAAAAAAGATGCAGGGTGACCACTGACTTTCATTATCAGTGCGCTTTCTGCAACAGAAACTATGTTCTCAGCCGGTAAAGGAAAGTCCACTGTGGCAAATAGCAATAAAATTATAACAAATGATTTCCCTTTAATTATGAATTAGGGAAAGGAGGTCTTCTAATGTTGGAATATGATGTCAAAATTAAGCCGTGTCAGACCTTTATCCTTGCAAATATTAAAAAAATAACATCTTCCATGAAACATCTCAAACTGCTCATATCTGCGATTGATTATCAGTTTAATAAAACCACGGAAACTTATCATATCCTGCTGAAATCTACGCATTTATCCAGGTGCCGAAGGCTTTGTTTCAGAGAATGTCATAATCAGTATTGTCTATCTGTCAGATCAGATTGCAAACAATGTAAAATAAGCTGTCAAGCAAAGCCTTTTTTGATTCTGCTCAACAGCTCATCAGTTTACAAACTATTATTATTTCGCTCCTAATCCTCCATCGACCGGGAATATGCCGCCGGTGATATAGTTCGAGGCATTGGATGCCAGGAAAACCGCCAGGCCTTTGATTTCGTCCTCGTCGCCCCACATCCTGAGCGGAATTTCATTTACTATTGCGTCAAGTATTGGCTTCATTTCAGGCTTGAAGACATAGGCCATCATGTCGGTCTTGAAGAAGCCTGGCGCCATGCAGTTGACATATATCTTGTAGCGGGCAAGTTTAACGGCAAGATTCTTCGTAAGGACTTCGACTGCTGCCTTTGAAGGGTTGTAGGCGACTGCAGGATGCGCCTCTTCCATGGAGCCGCGTGAGCCGTAAATGGACGACACGTTTATCATCTTGCCGCCTCCCTGATCCTTCATGATCCTCGCAACCTTCTGGCAGATTATCCATACGCCTCTCGTGTTCACGCTGAATATCTTGTCCCAGGCGTCCAGCGGAAAATCAAGCGTCGGCGCGCCCCAGGTCACACCGGCATTGTTTACGAGAACATCAATGCGTCCGAATTCCTTCATCGTCGTGTCAACCAGCGCTGTTATATCAGCTTCAGATCCCATGTCGCATTTGACGGCAAGCGATTTCACGCCAAGGGCCGACAGTTCGGCTGCCTCTTTTTCACAATTCGCAAGTTTGCGCGAGGCAATGACAACATTACTGCCCGCTTCCGCAAGCCCTTTGGCGATGAACGAGCCTATGCCCCTGCCGCCGCCTGTTACTATGGAAACCTTGTCTTTAAGGTCGAATAAATCTTTTACGTTCATGGTATTTCCTCCTCAATCGTGTTTTGTTTTGCTGTTTAAAAGCTTTTCCAGGTTTTTTCTGGAAACGGTTTCTATTTCATCGTGAAGCGATTTTCCGAAAGAATCCATTGTTACTATGGCAGGGAAGCCGGTTACATCCATAACCCACATGGCTTCAGGCTGTCCGAACTCGTCAAGAAAAAAGACATCCTTCACGGATTTTATGCATCCTGCAAGATATGCCGCAGCGCCGCCTGTGGCGTTGAGGTAGACGCAGCCCGACTTTCTCATGGCCTCGAGCGTATGCCTGCCCATGCCGCCTTTTCCCATAATGGCGGCCGGCCTGAATTTTTCGATGATATCGGCTTCATAGGGCTCTTCTCGTATGGATGTGGTAGGGCCTGCGGCCATGACATTCCATGAGTCCCCTGTTTGGACAGTTACAGGGCCGCAATGATAGATAACCATGCCTTTAATGCTTAGAGGCGAAGCTCCCGTCGATGCAAGATGCTTGTGCACGGCATCCCTGGCCGTGACGATTGTCCCGCTCAAGAGCACGCCGTCGCCTATGTGCAGCGACCTGACAGTGAATTCACTGAAAGGGGATGTTATGTGTTTTATATCCATTTAACGATACCCCCGGTCTCGTTGAGTACCACAGTGTATCTTCTTGTTGCCCAGCACGAATAGCTTATTGTCACGAAATAGCTTGCAGGATGTCTGCATATCCCGGCAATCTTTACGCCCAGCAGCGTTGTCTTTCCGCCAAGCCCCATAGGGCCTATCCCCAGATTATTCGCCTCTTCAAGCAGAAGCTTTTCAAGCCCTGCAAGCACTTCATCTGGATTTGTATCATCGAGCCTTCTGAAAAGCTGCTCCTTTGCGACATGATAACCGGATGCCCGGTCACCTCCGATGCAGACTCCGAGAATACCAGGCGCACAGCCTTTGCCCTGGGCCCTGAACACGGCATCGAGCACGCATCGCCTTACGCCTTCAAGGTCTCTGCCTGCATTAAGCGTTACATCCGGCAGGCTGTATTGTGTGCTGACATTTTCCGATCCGCCGCCCTTGAGCATCAGACTCACCTGTGTCTGTCCGCCGTATGGTTCGAAATGGATTTGAGGGACATGCTCGCCTGTATTGTCGCCCGTGTTTTTACCAGTCAGCGAATTTACGCAGTTCTGCCTTAGGATACCGTCACGGGTAAGTTCTCTTATGGCCTTGATCAAAGACTTCCTTATTTTTGTTGCGACAGCCGCGTCGGAGCGAATCACTGCGAATATGGAACCGGTATCCTGGCAGATCGGCAGGTTTTTATTTTCAGAAAGCCCGGCGCTTTTGATGATTGTATCCAGAGTCTCATATGCAAGCGAAGACATGCTTTCATTCTGAAGGGCATTTTCAAGCGATGAGAGAACATCATCGGAAATAACGATGCTGGCCTTTTTTACAAGCTCAAGCATGTTGGGATAAAGATTCTCCATAGACGTTATGATTATCACAAAGGTGCTAATTTTACTATGTTAATAGTAGAGATAGCTGATAAGCTGTTAAGCAAAATCTGAAAATTTTATAAATCTGCTTAACAGCTAATCAGCTCAACAGCTGCAAGCTCATAAGCTAAAATCTCCTTGACATAAAAAAGCTGTACTGATTAAACACGAAGAATCGTAAACGGGTCGTTAGCTCAGCGGGAGAGCGCTACCTTCACACGGTAGAAGTCACTGGTTCAATCCCAGTACGACCCACCAGCCTTTCAAAATGTACATATCCTACTTTGCAGCATCGTTACCGGCATCCTTCATGATCCCGTAATTGACTCCGTAGCATATGGCAAAAGTTACGATGTTGTTTTCCTTCATGAAATCAGAGCTCCAGGGCAGGTCGGCTGCAGTAGCACCTTCTTTAGGAAGGAAAAGGTAGATCGTGTCGGTTATCTGCTTCGGGTTGCCGATATCCTTGTACTTTATCATCTGATAATCCCAGATCCATTCGTTCCTGTCTGAAAGTGTTGTGCTTGTGGCGTTCGTAACATTGACAAAGCGCTCTTTTACGAACGGGAGCTTCAGTCTTACTTTCTTGCTTTTACTCTCGATATTCCTCTTCGTGTCCGTAATCGTAAACCTGTCGGTTTCGCTGGTGGCCGTGTTTACCTTGATGACTTTCACATCGTATTTCTTATTGGACAGAGAGTTCTGATACCAGAGATCGCCCCTGTCGTCCTTTACCCATTTTTCGATGTCGTCATTCGCATAAAACGCAGGCAGGCCCTTGACGACTTCATTCCAGCTTGCATCAAGCCCGCCGAAAACAGCATCCGCTGAATCCGGATTGCTGATGTCATAGCACAGATAGGAATACTTGCTGGTGTCAGCCGGAAGCACGACAGGCAGTACCGTTTGGCTGATAAAATCAACGGCGCCTTTGGGAGACATTATCTTTAAAGGCTCTTTGCCGTCCTTGTTTCTGGTTTCATAGAGGTAATAGTTTATATATGTGGGCGCTCCAATGATCCATGCGCTGTTTTTCCCGTAGGATTCTATTGAGACGGTCTGTGAAGCATAGAGATCAATCTGTTTTGTCGTGCTGTCGATTACGCTTTTTGAAAGCATGCTTGACCTCATGAAACTCATATTCGCAGACTTCCACTCCTTGTTCGTTGTCGATGCGGTGCCGAATGTGGATGCATAAATCATGCTGCTTACATCACTCGAAGTAGTTGCAAGCGTGAATCTGCTGGCATTTGCCGTCTTGTCGTCATACCTTGGCGGAACACCGAAAACAACTCCTACAGGCCTGAACCTGCCGAGACTGAAGGTTTTATAATTCTTGTCTTCTTCTTCGGATGATATGAATTTCAGCCCTGAATCCGTGATTGCCCTCCAGTCCGGGCCATGGCCGTACCAGTATCTGTCCAGATAACGCAGCTCGTCGGCAAATCCTTCTTCCATTTTCTTAGATGGTGTGAAACCGATGTTATGGTACATGAGAGATGGAAGCCTTTCGAAATTAAACATTTTTTTGACGCTCACGATTGAATCGCCGCTGAAATAAAAATTTTCCAGAGCTTCGTCAGAAGTGTAAACGGGTATGAAAAAAATATCGTATCTTGGAGAAAGTTTTGTTTCATTGAAACAGAAGCCGGTTACAAAACCCACTTTTCCGTCAACGGTTGCATAGCATACATCGCTCATCCATTTGTCATTATAGGGAGCACGATCTATCAACACATCGTCTTTGCGCACAGGTGTGCTGTTCTTCATGGTGTCCAGGTTGACGGCATAGCAATTCAGCGCGACATGCTGATTATTGTCTTTATCAGTTCTGGAAGTCCTTATGAAAACGCCTATGCTGTTCGTATCCGGGATCCTTCTTATCCTTACTTCATAATTGCTGTCATCTACCGTAATTTCGTTGCCGGAAATCGATTCTGCTCGTGGATCTGTACGTGAATATTTCCAGAGCCTGTATGACTTAGAAGTTTTGCCGTCTTTTACAGACAGTACATAGAAGTAATCATCGTCAACCACAGGACAGACTTTGAGACTGTTTTCAGTATCGCTGTCAGAAAAGACCGTTACTTTAGAGCTTTTGAAATCATCCAGGTTTGAATATTCTTTTAAAACAAGCTTTCCGGGCTCACTGCTGTCCAGCACGAACATTGAACTGCCGTACTGGCATGTCATTTCTCCGCCCGGAACCCGCACCAGTTTTGTAACAACACTGCACGCTCCCGGCCAGCCGTTGTCATCAAGGCCGCACTTGAGGAGTTCGCTGAACTCTTCTTCATAAAACAGGTAATTGTCAATTCTGGCGGCGTTGTTTCCGCTGCCGAAACCATTGCCTGCGGATGGTTTCTGTGGCGGATTCTGCGTCGAACGGACAGCTTCAGCCTCAAGCGCTGCCGCTGTTGCTGTTTTAACTGTTACATCGAGCGTCTTTACACCTTCGGTATCAATATAAAATGCCATGCCGTCTTTCTGGACAAGTGCGAAACCGTCCGAGAAATCAGCCGCCTCGTCAAACTGATGGGTGATTACATCCCGGCCCTTTGGATTAATATAACCCCATTTGCCGTTTTCTTTTACTGCAGCGAGCTTTTCACTGAACTGTTTTGCATCCTCATATTGGGGGTTGATCTTGTATCTGCCTTTCTTATCAACAAATCCCCACTTACTCTCAACCCTCACCGGGGCGAGGCCTTCGCTGAACTCTCCGGCCTCGTCGAACTGTGCTTCAATGTATAACTCCCCGTTGGTGTCAATAAAACCCCACTGGTTTTCGAGGTTCTTTACCGGAGCCAGACCCTCCTGAAATTCACCTGCATCCAGCCAGAGCCTTTCCAGGACAAACTTGTTTTTCTTGTTTATGAATCCCCATTTGCCAACGCGTTTCGCCGGAGCCAGGCCCGAATTGAAACCCTTGAGATCCTGGTACGAATAGTCGATGACCAGCCTGCCCTTCTTGTCTATCATTCCCCATGCATTTCCCTTTTTGACAGGAGCGTAGCCGCCCCTGAATGGCCTGGCGCCGTCATATTTCGGATTTATGACATAAAGCCCTTTTTTGTTTATGTATCCCCATTTTTCCTTATCGACCCTTGCAGGGGCAAGGTCGGTATCGAACGATCCGATTTCCTTGAAGATGAATTTGATTACAACCTTGCCCGCAGTATTGATGAATCCCCACTGACCGCCCGAGCTTACGCCCGCAAGCCCGCCAGCGAAGCTGAGCAGCTTCTCGACTGTGCTTACTGTTTCTGGCTTGCCTGCAGGTTCAGCTGCATGGACGGAAAGCGATGAAACAAGAAGAAGTATAATGAGAAGGCTTATCTTCCATGAGGAAATTCCTTTGGTTGTATGGTTCATCTTTTCCTCCTGAAATATCGGGTTATAATGCTTTTCGTCAGGAGATGCTTATTTCTTTATTATATGTCCTGGCAGATATATCACTGATATGGAAGGGGCCGACTGGAAACTATGACACCCTGCTCAATTCCTCTATAAGGACAGGAAGGAACTTTTCCAGGTCTTCCACAATGCAGTAATGGGAATAATTGAATATTGCCGCATGAGGGTCTTTGTTGATTGATACTATCAGGGACGAATCTTTCATCCCGGCAATGTGCTGGGGCGAACCCGATATGCCGCATGCGATGTAGAGCTTTGGTCTGACGGTTTTTCCCGTGAGGCCGACCTGGTTTCTGTACGGCAGCCAGCCCGCATCTATGACGAGCCTTGAGCCCGCAACTGCAGAGCGGGAAAACAGCCCGGCCAGCGTCCTTATAAGCTCCAGGTTTTCAGGCTTTCCGATGCCGCGGCCTGCCGATACTATGACATCAGCTTCTGTTATGGGCAAACCCGTTTCCGATGAGTCCTTATTGAATATTTCCAGACTTTTTATTCCGTACTCAAGGGTAATTTCCCCCAATGAAGGATAAGGCAAGTCTGATGCCGGGGGCAGGGGAGTGGTATCAGCTGTTTTGAATACTCCCTGCATTATGGATATGATTGCGGGATATTTCGGGATTACCTCAATTACAGCCTTTCCGCCAAGGAAAGGCCGCAGAAGCCTTGGTGAACCGCTCTTCATGTTAATTCCCGTCACTGTTGTAAAGCATGAAGCGCCGAGCTTTGCCGCAAGAAACGCTGCCATGCCCGAACTGCTCGATGTTTCATGGAATATTATGGCATCCGGTCCCAGTTCTTTAAACAGTATCACCGCATTGTTCATTAAGGCTTCGGGATTGCATTCAAAATCATCAGGGAGGCTCAATAGCATGGTCATGTCAGCACCCAGAAGCGAAGCGAGTGCTGCAGGTTCACGTGAATCACATCCCGATTCCGTAAGGATTACAGCAAACATGGTCTCACCTTGACAAGAGAATGCTCATTCAGGATCTGCACCAGACGACCGGCCTTGACCTCGGGTGTTCCTTCTATGAAGGTGCCTTTTGAGGATACGTCAGGATAATGAAGGGTGAAGCTGTCATCTTGTTTAAGGTCAAGATCCGGTTTGAACGTATTTAAAGGCTGCTTCCTTGCCCTTAATACATTGCTCAGTGACGGGTACCTGGGCCGGTTAATGCCAGTCTGGACGGTAATAAGGCACGGCAGTTTTATCCTGAGCATCTGTCTTCTTGAACCGCTCAGTTCGCGTTCGACTGTGGCATGACTGATCTCTGGATCAATTTTTATTGAAACGGCCTGTACTGTGAACGGTACATCAATCATCGCCGCAATCATGGGCCCGACCTGAGACTGCATACTGTCTTCGGACATTACACCGCAGAGAATCAAATCGTATGAATGCGCTTTTGCATGAGCTGATATGGCCGCCGAAGTGGATGGTGCATCTGCAAAACCTTCAGGAGAGAGAACATGAAAACCCTCATCCGCTCCTGTCTCAAGGGCCCTTCTAACGGTACGGGCGGCTCTTGCCGGGCCGAAGGTCAGCGCATGCACCGCAGTGTCAGGCAGGATGTCCTTTATCTTGAGCGCTTCTTCCAGTGCATGCTCGTCATAGCGGTTCATCCTGAAGGAAGCCTTCGATTCATCTATCCATTTGCCTCTTTCATCCAGCGTTATCTGTGAGCCGGTGTCAGGGACTTCCTTTATGCAGACGAGTATATTCATGAGTTAATGTTCGCATTCTCATTATTAAAAGGCAAGCCTTTATGGGCTGCTGCTTGACATGACCATGACTTTACCGCATGAATCATTAAATGAGCATGATATACCTTGTAAGGCACGGACAGGCGTCATTCGGAAAGGCAAATTATGATGTGCTTTCGGATGTAGGCATAAAACAGTCGGGAATTCTCGCGCGATATTTCATAAAGACCGGGGTAACATTCGACGCTGTTTATTCGGGCAGTATGGACAGGCAGTTACGGACTGCCGAAATCATCATTAATGAATTCGCCTTAAGCGGCATAAGCCTGCCTGAGCTTGATGTCATGCCGGAATTCAACGAGTATGACTCGAAATCCATCATAACGGCTCTGGCCCCTGAACTGATTGAAGAAGACCCGGCGATAAAAAGCTCATTTGATAAGATCTTTACAGACCGCAAGGCGTTTCAGAAAATATTTGAGCGTTCCATGTTGAAGTGGGTGTCAAAGGGGGACGCATGTGAGGGCATTGAAAGCTGGAATTCTGTTAAGACTCGTGTTTCTCTCGCAGTTTCCAGAATAACTTCCGTTTATGGCGGCGGTAAGACTATTCTCATTGTTGCATCCGGCGGCACGATTTCGGCCTGCATAGAGGATGTGACAGGCATCGGTGATGAGGCGGCCCAGCATCTCTGCTGGCAGATCGCAAATACTTCGGTTTCGAAGCTTGTCTATAATGAGGAGCGCATCACCCTCAGAACATTCAATGCCTGGCCGCATCTCGAAGACGGATACAGGGAAATGATTACTTTCAGATGAGTTTGAAAAATATTGAGTTTGATGCAGCAGTGCTTGCGCAAAAAATAACATAGGCATATCATTTCTTAATCAAGCCGATGGAGGTCAGAATGGATTTTACCGTGACAGAAAAAATGCAGGCCATCCTTTCCATGATCCGTGAATTCGTCGACAATGAACTGATCCCCCTTGAACCTGAATTTGTAAACAAGGAGTTCAGGGACATGCTTCCGGTCCTGGAAGAGAAACGCAGGGCGGTCAAGCAGATGGAGCTCTGGGCGCCCAATCACCCAAAGGAATACGGCGGCATGGGGCTTGACCTGATGGAGCATGCGCTTGTGTCCGAAGAACTGGGCCGCACACCTCTCGGGCATTATGTCTTCAACTGCCAGGCTCCCGATGCCGGCAATATAGAGATACTGCACAAATACGGCACCGAAAAGCAAAAGGAGGAATACCTGAAGCCCCTTATCGAGGGCAAGATCAGGAGCTGCTTCTCGATGACCGAGGTGGAGCTTCCCGGCTCGAACCCTGTAATGATGGATACGACCGCTGTAAAGGATGGCGGTGATTATGTGATAAACGGCCAGAAATGGTACACGAGTTCGGCGGACGGTGCGAAGTTCGCAATAGTCATGGCAGTTACCAACCCTGAACAGTCACCGTACATGCGGGCCAGCATGATAATCGTGCCTACCGATACTCCCGGCTTCAACCTCGTGCGCAACATCCCGGTAATGGGTCATGAAGGCAGCGATTACGCGAGCCACGCGGAGATCCTGTACCAGTCGTGCAGGGTGCCGCAGGAGAACCTGCTCGGGCCTGAAGGGTGGGGCTTCGTGATCGCGCAGGAAAGGCTCGGACCGGGCAGGATCCATCACTGCATGAGATGGCTGGGCATATGTGCAAGGTCTTATGACCTCATGTGCAGCCGTGCAGCCAAGAGGCTTATATCACCTGACGGGAAAACTCTGGCCTCGAAGCAGATCATCCAGACATGGGTAGCCGAAAGCGCCGCCGACATACAGGCGGCAAGACTCATGACCCTTCATGCGGCATGGAAAATAGAGACCGAAGGTGCAAAGGCCGCCAGAGACGATATAGCGCTCATAAAATTCGTTGTCGCGAACGCCATGCAGCGCGTCATCGATCGCGCACTGCAGGTGCACGGGGGGCTCGGCATGACCGATGACACCATACTGGCATATTTCTACCGCCATGAACGGGCGGCCAGGATATATGACGGAGCAGATGAGGTTCACAAGGTCTCCTTCGGCAGAAGGGCCTTGAAAAACTACGCATGAAAAGGGATAAGAAATGAGCGATGACTATATCGACAAGCCGAAGGATATCAGGCAGGGCGAGGAGATAGACCTTAAAAAGGTGGGCGCTTTTCTGAGGGACTCGATCCCGGGACTTGCCGGAGAGCTTGAGATCAAACAGTTCCCCAGCGGGTTTTCAAACCTTACATATCTTGTCACTTCAGGCGATAAGGAAATGATTCTGAGAAGGCCTCCATTCGGAACAAAGGCAAAATCGGCGCATGACATGGGGAGGGAGTTCAGGATGCTGAAGGCGCTCAAACCCGTGTTCCCGTATTGTCCGGAGGCCATACTTTATTCTGAAGATGAAAGCGTGATGGGCTGCCCCTTTTATGTAATGGAACGGCTCAAGGGAATTATCCTGAGAAAAGACCTGCCCAGGGGCATGAACCTGTCAGCATCTCAGGCAAGAATGCTCTCGGAAAACCTCATCGATATCCAGCTCGACCTGCACTCTATCGATTATCATGCCATCGGCCTTGATTCTTATGGAAAGCCCGAGGGCTATGTAAAAAGACAGATTGAAGGATGGAGTGAAAGGTACAGGAAGGCAAGGACGCCGGATGTGCCCGATTTCGAACAGGTAATGGCATGGCTTGCCGAAAAAATGCCGCCGGACAGTTCTAAGCCGGGCATAATCCACAATGACTACAAGTTTGACAATGTTGTGCTTGACAAGGATGATCCTCTAAAAATCGTAGGCGTGCTCGACTGGGAGATGGCGACCATAGGCGACCCGCTCATGGACCTTGGAAGTTCGCTCGCCTACTGGGTTGAGAAGAACGATTCGCCCAACATGCTCATGATAAGGCTTATGCCTACCAATATCGACGGCATGATGACCCGTGAAGAGATTGTTCAAAGGTATTCGGAACGCTCGGGCATCAAAATAAGGAACTTCGATTATTATTATATCTTCGGTCTCTTCAGGCTCGCAGTGATCGCCCAGCAGATTTATTACCGCTTCTACAACGGCCAGACAAAAGATGAACGCTTCGGCATGCTCAAATTCGCGGTTCAGATACTTGATGAAACGGCAAAAGCTGTTATCGAAAAATCAAAACTATAAAGGTGGAATGATGAAACTTGCAGGTGTCAAAGCAGTCATAACAGGCGCAGCATCAGGCATAGGCAAAGCTATTGCAGTAAGGTTCGCTTCCGAAGGTGCATCCGTGTTCATCTCTGATATTAATAAAGAGAAGCTGGAAAATACCGTGGCTGAGATAAATGCATCAGGCGGTAAAGCCTCCGGTACAATAGCAGACGTCTCAAAAGAGGATGATGTGAGGCGTCTTGCAGCAGAGGCCGCAGAATTGATGGGCGGAATAGATGTCCTTGTGAACAACGCGGGAACAGGTACCATAGGCTATATGGAGCAGATATCCGATGCCGAGATAGACCGCGCCTTCGGTGTCAATCTGACAGGGGTCATGCGTGTGACGAGGGCGTGCGTTCCTTATCTTAAGAAGAGCGGCAGAGGCAGGATCATAAACATATCTTCAGTCGAGGGCATACGCGGATCAGCCTTCCTCCCTGTCTATTGCGTGACAAAGTCCGGGGTCATAGGCCTCACAATGGCCAATGCCATGGAGCTTGCGAGGTTCTCGGTCACGGTAAACGCAATTTGTCCGGGGCCCATCGAGACCGACATGCTGGCTCCGCTTATAAGCTCGGATGAATACAGGCAGAAGATGATAAAGGCTGTGCCTCTCAAACGAATCGGAAAGCCTGAAGACATTGCAGGCGCGGCACTCTTCCTTGCCTCTGAAGATTCATCATTTATTACAGGTCACTCGCTGGTGGTTGACGGAGGGATGACGGTAAGAAACTAGTGGTGAGTGGTGAGATAACATACTAATCCGGACTCATATTTGATCCAGGATTAACGAACTCTATGTTCAATTTCTTAAATGATTTTTTTCCACGAAGAGCACGAAGGTCACGAAGAAAAGCTTCTAAGGACTTATAGAAAACCGATTATACTCTCAATATTTATTATCTTCGAACTCTTCGTGTCCTTCGTGGTGAATATGATTTCTTCTGAATATGTTCATACCTGTTAATACCAGCTGTGCTGTAAGGCATGACAAGTTATCCATACAAAAGGCTAAAAAAGAATATGGTTTTTCTACTCGATTATCAGCCGGGCGGAATCGTCTTTTATCTGAATATCGATGCCCGGGAGGTTTTTGTTTTTGAAACTGAGCATTATATCTTCGAGCGTACCCTTGATCTTGGCGGTGTGGCATATTGAATGTCCGTAAATGCTGCTTATTTGAATCTCCATTATGCCATCAGTTGAGGCAAGTGCGTCATAAACCCTCTGGTATGACTCATGATTTCTAATGTTATCAATACAGATAGCGGTTACGAATGCAGGGGTTGAGACGGCTGTTATCTTCTGGTCGATCTTCTGCCTGAGATCGTCCAGGATGGATGAAATTACAAGACCGTACATGTCATTTACCGGCATTTCCGCCTTTTTTGAAAGGTTCCACGAACCGATCACCGATTTGCTCGAGACATTGACCAGGTTCAGCTTCAGAATGCACTGATTCATTGAACCGCCCAGGGACTGTATCCTTATACTGCCCGAAACAAGAAGGTCGGCCTTGAACAATGACGCAATCATTATCGGGTCTGCCCCTGCCGCCCTTGATTCCGGCGCTTCCATGAACACGTTTTCTCCCCACTGGGAAAGCTCCGTTGCAAGTCTTGATTCAAAGACCGAATATTTCTTATTTCCTGTAGAGTTCCACCATTCACGGTTTTTTTCACTTGGGGAATTTGTTGTAACAGCAAGGATTATCCTGGGCCTGAACTCGGCGGGTATGTCGAATCTGTTTGCTGAAATCCACTGTTTCAGAAAGTCGTCTTTCATCGTGAATTCATAGGTTGCATAGACTACATTTGCCTGCCGGTTTTTTGAAACAAGCCTTATCACTGTGGCATCCTGCATACCGCGCTCGGTTATAAGTCCGGGAAGCTTGTTCAAAACGGCATAGACGGAACTTTGAGGGACAAGCTTGAGGGCATGCTTGGTTATAGCCTTGGAATAGGCGTCCTGTTTCGCCGCCTCCTCCGCCTTCTGTATACTTGGGCTGTTGATTATTCCCGTTCCTTGAGATGTAAGAATTATTTCGGCAGAGTATGAAGGTAAGGCTGTTAAGAGGCAGGCGGCCAGAATGACGGCCGCCTTTAGACTCTTTGTTGGGGTCATCCTGCGAGGAAATCCTTCAGTTTGGAGTTTACCTCCAGAGGTTCGATGCTTGCCACTGCATGTTTGTAAATCAGGACTGGCTTGTCGGTCTGCAGAAGTATGCAGAACGGGTCGAAGCTTTTGACATGCCCTTCCATTTTTACATTATCAAGAAGCGTTATCACGATTGAAACTCTTTCTTTCCTGGCCTGATTTAAAAACTGGTCCTGAACATTGAATACAACTTTTGCCATAACAATCTCCTTGTCTTAATAGATTGTATTAAACGCCTTACTTCTATTTATCAAGCGCCCAACAAAATCAAGCTGTTTTATTTAATTTATGAAACAATATTTCGGCGAGTGTTGATATTTTCTTTAAATGAAAATTATTTTTTATCAGGTTTACATGTTCTGACAAGATTTATAAAATGTCAATATGGATGAAATAAAACGTATCGATGAGTTGAGAAGAATCATAAATCACCATAATTACCGGTATTATGTGATCGATTCGCCTGAGGTATCGGACGGCGAATATGATGAGCTTATGAGGGAACTCATTGCCCTTGAAGAAGCCAATCCCGGAATGATTACAAGCGACTCCCCGACTCAGAGGGTAGGGGGCGCCCCGCTTTCGGAGTTTGCACGGATGGTTCACAGGGTACCTCTTTTAAGCATAGATAATGCGATGGATGAAGACGAATTAAGGGCTTTTCATGAGAGGGTACGGAAGTGGCTCGGAGTATCGGATATTTCCTATTGCTGCGAACCGAAATTCGACGGCCTTGCTGTGGAGCTTGTTTATGAGAAAGGGATCCTTGTAAGAGGCGGAACCCGCGGTGACGGTCTGGCAGGGGAGGATGTAACAAACAATCTGAGGACCATTAAAAGCATACCGTTAAAAATAGATATATCGGGCAGTGACCTGCTGGAGGTAAGAGGGGAAGTTGTAATGCTTAAGGATGCATTCAAAGCCCTTAACGATGACCGCATGAAAAAAGGCGAACCTGTTTTTGCAAACCCGAGAAATGCCGCCGCAGGTTCCTTGAGACAGCTGGACCCGCGCATAACGGCTCAGCGTGCGCTCGTGTTCTTTGCGTACGGCGTTTCTGAACCGGCTGAATTGTCGCCATCACAGTTCAAAGTTCTCGACATACTTTCAGGGGCAGGTTTCAGGGTCAACAATGAGCGCAGGATATGTGCCGGGCTTGATGAAGTCATGGCTTATATTGATCATATGAAAGATATCAGGGAGGGTCTGCCTTACGAAATGGACGGGGTAGTCGTAAAAGTCGACAGCATAAGCTTTCAGGAGAGTCTTGGTGTGAAGGCGAAATCACCCCGCTGGGTCATAGCATTCAAGTTTCCTCCCACACAGGCAACGACTGTTCTTAAAAACATCGAGGTTCAGGTGGGGCGTACCGGAACTTTGACGCCTGTAGCAATACTGGAACCTGTGCATGTGGGCGGCGTGACAGTAAGCAGGGCCACTCTGCATAACCTCGATGAAATAAAAAGAAAAGGTCTGATGATAGGAGATACGGTTCTTATCCAGCGTGCCGGAGACGTTATCCCGGAGGTGGTTTCCCCTGTTGTTTCAAAAAGGGACGGAACTCAGAGGGAATTCAAGATGCCAGAGGCCTGTCCCGTCTGCGGCTCTCTTGTCGAGGTTGAAGGCGTTTTCTACAGATGCATCAACATGTCGTGTCCGGCTATCATCAAGGAGAGGCTTTACCATTTTGCATCAAAAGACGCCTTTGACATCGAGGGCTTAGGCGGAAGGATTGTTGAACAGATAGTGGATATACTTCATGTAAGCGACGCCTCTGGGCTTTTTACTCTTACGAAAAACGACCTGCTCAAACTGGAAGGATTTGCAGAGCTTTCTGCAAACAACCTCCTTTCTGCTATATCTTCACGCAAAACCGTATCTCTTGGCAGGTTCATATATGCGCTCGGAATCAGGCATGTCGGGACCACGACTGCGTCCGACCTGGCCAGGAGGTTCAAATCTCTTGATGATCTCATGAATGCCGGAATGGACGATCTTTCTTCTGTCAGGGGTATTGGCAGGGAGGTTGCTGCATCCATTCACAATTTTTTCAGCAACAGCGACAATCGAGCAGAGATAAGAAGGCTTCTTGATGCAGGTGTTCTGCCGGTCAATGATAATATTGCACCTGCTGTAACAACTTCTTTAATATCAGGCAAAAGGATTTGCTTTACAGGAACCCTTGATAAGATGGCCCGGTCCGATGCGAAGAAAATGGCTGAGGCTCATGGAGCAATAGTCGTCGATTCCGTTGGAAAACAGCTTGATTATCTTGTTGCAGGTGCTGACCCGGGTTCAAAACTGGACAAGGCAATCAAGCTTGGGATTCAGATTCTGGACGAGGAGGCGTTTCTTGATATCGTGGGGGACAGGTCATGAAGGCCATACAGGTTAATGTTTCCGGGAGAGTTCAGGGCGTGTGCTTCAGAGCAGCCACCCGTGATGAGGCAAGAAGGATCGGGGTTGCGGGCTGGGTAAGAAACCTCTCAGACGGAACTGTTGAAGTATTGGCGCAGGGGCCGGAAGATAAGGTCGACAGACTTCTCTCATGGTGTTATCAGGGCCCTCCCGGTGCATATGTTGCAGGTGTTGATTATACCGAGGTCCCGGCTGACCCCTCATTGAACACATTCAGCATCAGGTATTGAAAGGTATCAGGAATCAAACAGGATATTAAGAAAAAATCCCACGATGGACATTAGTATGGCCGCTAGAAAAGCTGTCCAGAAGTCGACAACCTGAAAACCGTCTACCAGTTTGGATGCCAGGATAATCATAACGGCATTAATTACAAAGGTAAAAAGTCCCAGTGTGAGAATGTTTATAGGCAGCGTAAGGATGATCAGAAACCATCTCAGTGTCGCGTTCAGGAGGCCTATTACCAGTGCGGCTACAAGAAGCGTCCAGCCGCTGTCAATATTGATGCCTTTTATCAGTTTTGCAGCAACTGCAAGCGAGATTGCGGACACAGCCCATTTGATAAGAAAATTTGTCATGAAAACAACTTTATATCAAATCATCATCAGCGTAAATACATATTAAATATGTCTTTACAAATGCATTTTGATGGTTAATATTGATTAGTTAAGAAAGCAGATTTCAGACAAGTATGAAAGGCAGGCAACGAGAATCTGTATGGCATCCGATAAGAACAATGCAATGCAGGTTTATTTATTAATTTTTATCGGAAGGAGGCATCATGAAAAGAATTACTGTCTGTTTACTTTCTGTAACGTTGATTTTCGGAAGCATCGCCCTGGCATATGTTCCTAACGATCCAGGGTTCAAGAAGCAAATCGAGTTGTTCGGTCCCGGAAGCACTGAAACTTATATTAATTATTCTTTAAAATATAATGACAACGATCCCAGGAACCCCAAACATAAGAAAGGTGACTCTCAGCCTTCCGGCTCGTCAGTTGATCTTGCATGGGATATAGAAAAAGGGGATCCATCCGTAGTGATAGCAATTCTCGATACCGGTGCGACATGGAGTAATGAAGACCTCCGTTATAAATGGAATCTCAACAAGGGAGAACTGATCAATTATGCCCCTGACTGGGATCCCGTGTCATTTGCGCCCATATGGGATGTCCAAAGGATTATGGTGAAAAACGGAAATGGGAAGCTTGTGTGGGTTGACAAAATCGATAATCATAAAATTGCCGACGGTATCTTCAATGTAAAGGATTATGAATATGCCGTAATGAGTCTTAATCCGGATAAACCTGCACATATACGGCTGCTTGCAAAATATATGGCTGAAAATGATATATCCCGGCTGACACCCCAGGATCTCATCAGGGTTTTTTCAGACGGTATAGATGACGACAACAACGGTTTTGTAGACGATATATGCGGATGGGACTTCTTTGAAGACGACAACGACCCTGAGGATGTATCCAGTTATTCAGCTGCCGAAAAACATGGGAACGGCCAGGCTGAGGGCGCCGGTGCCGAACAGGACAATGGCACGGGCGGTTCGGGGGTTTGCCCGGGCTGCATGATCATGCCTTTGAAGACATGGGATTCCTTTGTCCAGGATACGAACTATTTTGGAATAGGCTCACTGTATGCCGCCAGAAACGGGGCGAATGTCCTGGAAGGCGCACTGGGAGGACTCAATAACTCGGGGATATGCAAGGCCGCCTTCAAGGAGGCCTATGACAAATGGGGGCTTGTCCTGTTTATGGTCTCGTCCGATATAAACAGCGCCAACCATAATTTCCCGACTTACCTCAATGAACCCGTATATTGCTCAGGTACGGTATCTGATGCCTATCCTTTACCTGAGAATATCCTGAAACCCACTACATATTTCAGAAATTCAAACCTCTGCCAGTTCGGCAGCAAAAACCAGATCAACTTCGAAGTACCGTCAGGATCTCAATCAACCTCATTGTCATCAGGAGCAGGCGGCCTGCTGATATCGCATGCAAAGAGGATGAGGGCCACTGTTGAGGGCAGGGAAAAGCTCGGTATCATTCGTGACTATAAAAACGGCATGCCGCTTCATCCCGATCAGATCAAACAGCTCATAACTCTTACATGCGAGGATGTTCTGCCTGAAAACGGTGGTTCAATAGGCTCGCCAGATGCTTCCCAGTTTGGATGGGATCAGCATTTCGGTTATGGCAGAGTGAATCTTTATCATGCCATCAAGGCCCTTGATGAAGGACTGATCCCCCCTGTAGTCAGGATAACATCACCATCCTGGAACCATTACCTTGATCCGCGCAAGGACAGGCTTGTAATCAGGGGCGATGTGCTGCCGGGGGTAAACGGCAATTCAGGCTGGATTATCGAGGCTGCCCAGGGAATCGAACCTCTTGAAGATAAATTTGTCGTGATAGCAAGAGGCAATTCGACAGGTACTGACATCGAGCTTGCAAATATTGATCTGAGCGTTATCAAGAAAATATTCAATCCGGGAATGGATTTTTCGTATTACCCGAATACACCTGACGAAAAGCAGCCGACCGATGCCAACATCCAGGCAAACAGGCACATGTTCACGATAAGGATAAGGGCCAATGAACAGATGGATTCAAGCTATTATTATCCTTACCTTTATCCAGAGGACAGAAGGACAATGTTCATCCATGAAGATAAAAAACTTCACGAGGGATGGCCGAAATATATAGGCGTCGGCGGAGATGCATCGCCGAGATTTGAAGACCTTGACGGTGACAATCTGAAAGAGGTCATCATTGCCACATCCGACGGGAGAATTCTGATATTCAGACATGACGGCACGCCATATACCGTCAATGGCAAGGCCATTGAATTTGCAGCCGATGAGTTCTCAATATCAGCCAGACATAATATGAGAATAGAAGGTACTCCATTCAGACAGACATTCGTAACGCCCTCTATCGCCGATATCGATAATGACGGGATCAAGGAAATCGTAGCTGTTGCCGGGGAAAAATTATACTGCTTCAAGGCGACAGGAGAGAGACAATTCGAACCGAAGGATTTTAGCGCCAATTTCTATAAGGATGTGGCGGACGGGAAGATCAATAAGGATAATCCTCTCGGCGCAGGTTCAATGGCAGCGCCCGTTCTGTTTGATCTTGATGGTGATGGAAAGAAAGAGATCATTGTCGGAAGTGGCGACCAGAGGCTTTATGCATGGCATTCGGATGGCTCAAAGGTAAGGGGCTGGCCGGTTTATGCCAAGGGCAGTTCTGTCGGGGGCAAGATTATTTATTCGCCCTGTGTGGCCGATATAAACGGCGACGGAAAACCCGAACTGATAGTAGCAACTAATGAGGCGGTGCCGCGAAACGGCAAAAAATCATCACTTGACCTGAGCAATGTCCCGTCAGCTTTCTTCCCGTTTGTGCTGGATGTTGTCAGCAGCTTTATTTCCAAGAACTGCATGATCTATGCAATAAGGAACACCGGCGCATTGAACGGCATGGATGGACAGAGGGCCGACAGCACGGCATTCGTATCCGGCTGGCCGGTGGCAGTGGAATCACTCATGCCAGACATCCTGCCGCAGCTGGGACCATCCTCAAAACCGGTCGCATATGACTATGACAATGACGGTTCCGACGAAGTTGTCGCTTCATTTACCGCAGCAAAAACAACAATTATTGACGGGGATGGTAAAATTCTAAAGGAAATGGATCAGGGGCCGATGGGCAAGAATGCGGTTGGAATCCGCGACAAGACGCTGGCCCTTAATTTTTTTGACAGTATCGCACTTGGAGATATCAACGGTGATGGCAAGCCAGAGATCATAAAAGGCGGCGTCACACTTCTTGCCGCTGCTAACCTTGGTCTGGCAGGCATGAATCTTCCATATAACCAGATCATACAGGTATGGGATCCCAAGACAGGGAAGTTCCTTGACGCGTTCCCGCGTACAATCGACGACTATGTGATGTATTCGGAGCCTGCAGCAGCTGATGTGGACGGAGACGCCATACCTGATATAATTTCTGGCTCGGGTCTTTATCTGATCCACGCATTCGGAGAAGATGGCATGGATAAACCCGGATTTCCCAAACTTTCAGCCGGCTGGGTAATGACGACTCCCGCAGTAGATGATATTGATAATGACGGTCTTAATGAGCTTGCCGTCGTAACGAGGGAAGGATGGATATTTGTCTGGGACACTGACGGTAAATACAGCGAAAAACCTTCATGGCCGACATACGGGCATGACAACATGACGACATCCAACCTTAAACATGACGGGATTGCTCCGGCAGCTGTAACCTCATATAAATGGGAAGACGGTGAGATGCAGTTCAAATGCCCGGGGGATGACGGGTATAACGGAAAGGCCAAGTCGATAAGCATTTACGGCTATTCGGAGCCTATCAACCTGGGCAACATTTCCAGAGCGGTCCTTGTCAAACAGATTACACCTATCACAGGCGGAAAAACCGTCTATGTGAAGATGTCCGATGATTATGCATATTATGCCGTTATTACAAAAGATGAGGCTGGAAACACTTCACAGCTGCCGATATCGGGTGGAATTGGCGGTGACGGCAAACTTGTTCTGGATGAAAGCGCATCCGGTGATGATGGAGGCGGCGGAGGAGGATTGTGCTTCATCAGTTCAGCTATAAACCTGTAAAGATGAAGGGGGGAATAAAATCCCCCCTTTCTTGTTAAGTTATGGAATCTGAAAAGATAGCACAGGGAATATACATGGTCGGAGGGGCTGATATTTCAAACCCCGAAGATGCCTCTGTATTTATAATAGACTGCGGTGATGAACTCTGCATGATCGACTGCGGAGCCGGAAAAAGCGCTGAATTAATTATCGAAAATATTGAAGAAACCGGTCTTGACCCGTACAGATTATCAAGTTTGTTGCTTACGCACTGCCATGTTGACCATATAGGGGCCCTCGCATTCTTCAAGGAAAAGTATAAGCTCAATGTATATTCCCATGAACTTGATTCAGATGCGATAGAATCCGGAGACCCGAAGAAGACAGCATCAACATGGTATGGCGTAAGACTTCCAAAAACCAGGGTCGATTTCAGGCTCAAGGGGGCTGAAGGTGTAATTGATATCGGAAACAAAAAAATCAGCTGGCTTCATACCCCGGGCCACACACCGGGCTCGGTTGTATTTTATATTGACGATTACGGGCAGAGAATTCTCTTCGGCCAGGATATTCACGGCCCATTCCATGCCGATTTCGATTCCGACATCGCGATGTGGAGAGAATCCATGGAGAAAGTAATCGGTCTTGAATCGGACATACTATGCGAGGGTCATTTCGGAATAATCAAACCCGGGGAAAGGGTAAAAAGCTACATTCAGCGTTATCTCGATACTTATGCCGGATAAAAAAGCATTTCTTTAAAAGTAATTTCGACTGGATTTCAAACAGATTAATTAATAGTATCTTCTCACTGCAGGACTGTGCAGAGAAGGAGAAATTATGATCAGGTCGTATAATATCGCTGTGTTTCCGGGTGACGGCACAGGCCCCGAGGTTGTCGCTGAGGGTGTCAAGGTGCTTGATGCAGTTGCAGCTGCCGAAGGTTTTAAAATCAATTTTACGAATTATGATTTCGGAGGTGAAAGGTTTATAAGAACCGGCGAAATACTTGCCGATGGGGTTATCGACGAGCTCAGAAAATTCGATGCAATCTATCTTGGAGCGATCGGTCATCCCGATGTCAAGCCGGGGATTCTTGAAAAAGGGATATTATTGAGATTGAGGTTTGAACTGGATCAGTACATCAATCTGAGGCCTGTGAAACTGTATCCGAATGTTGAAACGCCGCTCAAAAATAAAGGCCCTGCAGACATTGATTACACCGTTATAAGGGAGAATTCCGGCGGTCTCTATTCGGGGATGGGCGGCGTTTCCATGAAGGGGACTGTTCATGAAGCAGCTGTTGAACAGATGTTTTACAGCTACTTCCAGGTTGAAAGATGCCTGAGATATGCATTTGAATATACGAGAAAACACTCGAAACGCAAAACACTCGCGCTCGTAGGAAAAACCAATGTCCTTACAAATGTGTTCGGCCTCTGGGACAGGGTGTTCAATGAAATGGGCGACAGAGAGTACCCGGATATAAAACGTGAATATTACCATGTAGATGCGACATGCCTTTATATGGTTTCCAACCCCGAGATGTTTGATGTGATCGTCACGGAAAACATGTTCGGGGACATAATTACAGATCTGGCAGCCATTACACAGGGCGGTCTGGGAATTGCCGCAGGCGGAAACATTAATCCGGAGGGCGTGAGCCTGTTCGAACCGATAGGCGGAACGGCCCCGATGTGGACGGGCAGAAACGCAATCAACCCCCTTGCTGCAATAGGGGCCGCTCAGATGATGATAAAATTTCTAGGAGAGGACAGGGCTGCTTCCAGAATAGAAAAGGCTGTCATGAAGGTTATCGCGAAGGATATGAAGTCTCAGTATGCGGGCCAGATGGGCATAACGACAAGCGAGGTCGGGGACAGGGTTGCCGCTTATGTCTCGGAATAAAAAAGGTGGTGCAGAATGAAAAGAAAAGAAATTATTTGTCTGATTTTATGTGCAGTGATGATTTCGGCTTCGGCATGTTCGTTGATCAGGACACCTCCAAAAACACCGGTAGTGGAGGTTATTCCGCCAAAGCCTGCTAAAATTGCCCTTGTCCTCGGCGCAGGCGCTGCAAAGGGATTTGCGCACATCGGAGTGCTCAAGGTCCTGGAGGCCAATAAAGTGCCTATAGATTTCATAATAGGTACAAGTGCGGGCAGTGTCGTGGGGGCTTTTTACGCCTACGGCTACAAGGCATATGACCTTCAGGCCCTGTCAATGAAAATTGAAAAGAGCGATGTGGTTGACCTGACAATTCCTAAAAACGGATTTATCAAAGGTGAAAAGCTGGAAAATTTTATCAATAAAAGCCTCGGCAATACGCCTATCGAGAAATTCAAGATCAAATTTTATACAGTCAGCACTGACCTTGCTTCAGGCAAGGAAGTGGTTTTTGCATCAGGAAATGCGGGGAAGGCGGTAAGGGCAAGTTCATCGATTCCCGGAATTTTTCAGCCCGTATCGATTTCAGGCAGGACTTATGTGGACGGGGGCGTTGTCAGCCCTGTTGCGGTCGATGCAGCCAGAAGGATGGGCGCGGATGTGGTGATTGCAGTGGATATTTCTGGGGGAGTAGGTGAGGCGGTGCCGGAGGGAATTATGGATACGATACTTCAGGCGATAGACATTATGTATGCAAAGATATCCATGTACCAGCTCAATAATGCAGATGTCGTCATCAGACCAAGGGTTGGCCATATAGGTTCGGCCGAACTGGAAAAAAGGAACGAGGCGATCCTTGAAGGGGAAAAGGCGGCTATGGCTGCCATTCCTCAGATTCAGTCCATCACAGACAAGCTAAGGAGTCAGGGCAGAATACAATAGATTGTAAAGATATGATATTTGTTTTAAAAAACGGCAGATATCCAACCGAGGAGGAATCCATATGAAGAAAAAGCTTATATTTGCGATCCTGTGCATTTCAGCTCTTATGAGTGTTTCAGGAAGCATTCAGGCCGCGGATGATTCATGGAACAAGGTTAAGGCAAAGGGGGAAATTTTAATAGGGATTGATGATGCATTTCCGCCGATGGAATTCCGCAATGAAAAAAACGAACTTGTAGGATTTGATATCGACGCATCGAAAGAAGTAGCCAGACGCCTTGGCATAAAGGTCAAGCATGTTCCTACGGCATGGGAAGGCGTTATAATGTCGCTCAAGGTCGGCAAGTTCGACATGATATGGTCGGCGCTGTCGGTTACCCCTGAAAGGGAAAAAGAGATCTTGTTTTCAAATCCTTATATACTCGAAAAGCAGATCATGGTCGTAAAGGCCGGCAACAAAAAAATAAAGAGCGTCAAGGACCTCAATGTTAAGAATGTCGTGGGTGTCCAGCTGGGAAGCACATCGGAAGAGGCGCTCAAGAAGCTAAATATAAAGTTCAGAGAAGTAAAGCGCTATGACAAGAATACATCCGCATTTATGGATTTGAAAATAGGCAGGATAGATGCCCTTGCCGTTGATGAGCTTGTAGGGCGGTATTATCTTTCTCAGCGTCCTGGAGAATATGCGGTTCTGCCTGAGCCTCTAACATCGGAGCCTATCGGCATCGGCTTCAGAAAATCGGATGCGGCGTTGAGGGACAAGGTTCAGATGACGCTTGATTCCATGTTTGCAGACGGGACTATGAAGAGGATATCAATAAAATGGTTCGGGGATGATATCACGACAAATAAGTAAATATAATAGCGCGGTCTTTTTCGCGTCCTCTGTTCTATTGATATTTATTTGCCTTTTATCATTAAGGGCTGATGCGGCTCCGTCAGCAGTCGAACTGCTCTCGGAAGGCACGAAGGCTCAGCAGGAAGGCAGGCTTGACGATGCGCTCGGATTTTTCGAGGCTGTCCCGGCCCCTCATGACAGTAATGACCCCGGCGCCTTCGTGCGTGCAAGGATTGAGGCCGCCAGGATATACTACAGCCGTGGTGAATATTCGAAAGCATCAGGCATCTGTGCCGAAGTGCTCGGTCTTTATCCGGACAACCTCGAGGCAAAAAATCTCATGTCTCAGGCTGATGCGGCTATGACACCCGGATGGCTCAGATTCATCAAGGACATGAATACCTATCTGCCGACCCTTATGAAGGCCTCTGCCATGACCCTCATCCTTGTTTTTGTAACCATGCTTGTGTCCCCGATCGGAGGGCTTTTTGCAGCCCTGGGGAGGATAAGCAGGGTAAGGTTTCTTTCTTATATCTGCTGGCTGTATATCTGGATATTCAGGGGGACACCCCTTCTGCTTCAACTGTTTTTCATCTATTACGGACTGCCGCAGCTGGGAATCACGCTTAAACCTTTTACGGCAGCTGTGCTTGGGCTCGGGATAAACTATTCCGCCTATCTGGCTGAAATAATAAGAGGTGCGATAGAAAGCATCGAATCCGGACAGATGGAGGCGGCCAAGTCCTTAGGCATGACATACGCTCAGGCGATGAGAAGAATCATAATCCCGCAGACATACAAACGGCTTGTCCCGCCAGTTGGAAACGAATTCATAGCACTCATCAAGGATACCGCCCTTGTCTCGACCATTGCCATGGTTGAGCTGATGCGTTCGGCAGACCAGATATTCAATGCGACATTCAACATATTCATTCTGGTTCAGGCTGCGATCATTTATCTTATCATGACCAGCATCTTCACACTGGTTTTTAAACGGATCGAGGACAGACTGGGGGTCTATGAAAACCGATGATTGAACTTAAGAATGTCATCAAGCGATTCGGCGATCTCATAGCCGTTGATAATGTGAGCCTCAATATCGAAAAGGGCGAGAAGATCGTAATCATAGGACCTTCGGGGTCAGGGAAATCGACTCTTCTAAGGATGATTAATTTTCTGGAAAAAATCGATGAAGGGCAGATACTCCTGGGCGGAAAAGAAGCCGGATATAAAAGAGACAAGCACGGAAGACTCGTTTTCGACAAACAGGAGAATATCTGCAGACTGCGATCGGAAGTGGGCATGGTTTTTCAGCACTTTCACCTGTTCCCTCATATGACGGTAATCGAGAATGTCATGGAAGGCCCTGTGACCGTCAAGAAGATTAAGAAGACGGATGCAAGAGAGATCGCACTGTCTCTGCTGGAAAAGGTAGGGCTCCTTGACAAGGAGAATACATATCCGGCCTTCCTGTCAGGGGGACAGAAGCAGAGGGTGGCGATCGCAAGGGCTCTCGCGATGCAGCCCATGATAATGCTCTTTGACGAACCGACTTCGGCGCTCGACCCGGAGCTTGTCGGCGAGGTGCTGAACACAATACACGCTCTTGCGGAAGAGGGTATGACCATGCTGATCGTGACGCATCAGATGGGGTTCGCAAGGGAGCTTGCCGACAGGGTGATATTCATGGATAACGGCCGCTTCATATTTGAGGGTCATCCGGATGATCTTTTCTCGGATACGATGGAGCATCCCCGCATCAAGGCGTTTCTTGCAAAGGTAATTTGATAGGGTTTTTTAAAAAAATTCAAGGAGTTTACAATGAAGCATGCAATTGGAAGGATATTCATTTTATTACTTGTTACCATGCTCATAGCCGCCTGTGCGCATGCGGGCAAGGTGGAGCAGTATCCGAAGGTCGATCCCGTAAAAGTAGACAGAGACCTCGCATTAAAGCACCTGAGCGAAGCCGTGCAGTTCAAGACTGTATCTCCGGAAGAAGGAAAGCCGTTCGACGACAAGCCTTTCCTTGATATGCAGAACTGGATGAAAACCGCGTTTCCGATGGTAAATAAAAACCTGAATCTCGAGGTCATAAACAAATATGCGCTTTTGTTCAAGTGGCAGGGAAGCAATCCATCATTGAAGCCAGTCATATTCATAGCACATATGGACGTCGTGCCTGTTGAACCGGGTACGGAAAACACCTGGAAATATCCGCCCTACAGCGGGGCGATTGCTGAAGGTTTTGTATGGGGCAGGGGATCTCAGGATGACAAGGCATCTGTTACGGCTCTGCTGGAAACGATTGAAATACTTCTGAATCAGGGGGTAAAACCCGATCGTACGATATATCTCGCGTTTGGTTTCGATGAAGAGACCAGCGGCTATGCCGGGGCTGCAAAGATTGCTGAACGGCTCAAGGCGGAGGGCGTCACACCCGAATTCGTACTCGACGAGGGCGGGGCGGTCAAGACGGACGGATTTCCCGATATAGGCGTCAACTGCCCCATTGCAGGCATCGCCATAGGAGAGAAAGGATATCTGACCCTGGACTTGATAGTCGAGGATAAAGGCGGCCATTCGTCAGCGCCCGGGCAGCATGGACCGGCAGGCATCCTGGCAAGGGCCATCACAAGACTTGAAAACAACCAGTTCCCGGCCGACCTGAAGCTCGTAAAGACGATGATTATCCCGCTTACTCCACAGATGCCGACATATCTCAGTTTCGTGCTGAAAAACACATGGCTGACAGGACCTCTTGTTAAATCCATACTTTCGGAGGATCCTTTCATGGATTCCTTGCAGAGGACGACTATTGCGGTGACGATGATTGAAGGAGGCGTTGCCGAAAATATCATCCCACAGAGGATGAGTGCAAAGGTTAATTTCAGGATAAGGTCGGGCGATACGGTTGAGTCGGTTATTGCGAGGACAAAGAAAGTCATTGATGATCCCCGGGTCAAGATCGTCGCCGGGCCCGTAAAAAACGATCCCACACCGGTTTCAAGTGTTACATCTCCTGCTTACAAACTACTTATGAAAACGACATGCCAGATACTCAAGGATGACCGAACACTGCTGTTTTCTCCTTACATCAACAATGGAGCTTCGGATTCGAGGTTCTATAAGGTGCTTACACCGGATGTATATGGCTTCCTGCCGCTCTATCTGACAGATGATGAGATTGATTCAGAACACTCTTCGAACGAGCGTACCCCTGTCGATGCCTATATAAAAATGATCCAATTCTATGCTCAGATAATGAAGGAGGTTCAGAAGAATTAATACTATAAAAATTGCATATCAAAAAACCATGTGCTAGAATTATACTATCAATTTGCATCCGTGCACGTGCTCAATCACTTTTCTGGGAGGGTCATATGAAAAAAATCGTTCTGATAGCACTGTTTCTCTCGATGTTGATTCTTGGCGGCTGCATAGTTTCATCATCACCTTCAGACTCTTTAATAACCATGGACAGGGGAGATACCCTGGAATTCAGTGCGGTTGTGTTTCCGTCAACATGCCATGCTCAATGGACTCTTCAATATTTCGACAAAGTTCAAGATATAGCAACCGGGCTTGCTTATTCGTTTACACCCGACAAAGAGGGGATATTCCAGATGACATTGGAAGTGACTGGGCCTCGTGGCAGCACCGAGAACCGGATATGGTTAATCAATGTCCAGTAAACCTCACAATTTAAGGGAGCAAATCATGAGAAAATTATATTTAATCACTATTCCGGTTATTCTGTGTACTGTTCTCTCAGGCTGCTACTTTCCTTTTCCCACAAACTTCGAACCTACAAAAATGGTCGCCACCAATACCGTAACTGGATTCGGCATAGTGGGAGAGAACCTCTCGGGATTTGAATGGTATCTTGACGGGGAACTTTTGGCTTCTCAGACAAAAAACATTTTCTTCTACTCGCCGAAGATGGATGATATCGGCATGCATGAGTTGACCGTGAATTTTTATCAGAAGGGCAAGAGTCATTCTTATTCATGGGACATATCGGTATCTGCACCCCCCTTATCTTCTTCTGAAAGCGAAACAGAACAGCAGAATGAGGATTAACAGTCAAAAATTGCTTGATATTGAATAATATTTTCCTGTAGGGTTTCCGGGTGTTAGATCAGATGAGTATTCCGACTTTGACTGTTGTGCTTTATATAATAGAGCTGTTCTCACTCGTTTATTACCTGATACTCTGGAAGAACACGGATTCAAAGGCGGCTCTTTTTTTTACTTTCGCCACGATTTATATGATTCTGGTGAACATTGCCGGTTTCTCGTATTCAGGCTCCCGCAATCCTATGATATGGAAATTGTATATCTGCCTTTTGAGCTTTTTATGGCCTTTCTTTGCCTTCAGCATAAGTGTTTTCAGCAATCCTCGTACAAAGGTAGGTATGTTTGCATTATCAGCTGCCGTATTCTTTATAATAGCCCTTTTCGGTGTATTGATTCTGAAAAAAAATATTATTGCCCTTCAAAGCAGTGCGGCCTCTATGGTTTTCGGGCTTGGGTACGGCGCCTTTATTATGTACGGGCTTGACAGAAAAATATACAGTTCAGGAAGATTAGTGGGAATGATAGTGTTTGCAGGCTATGCCCTCACCGGACTGATGAGGGCGGTAACGGATTCTTTCGATTCGGCCTGGGAAGAGCATTTTTATTTCAATCAGTCACCCGAACAGACTCTTTATTTTCTTGCAAGCGTCATTTTTGCAAGCCTCATGCCTATAACCGTTTATGTGCTTCATACTGAAAAGAATACCGATGCCCTTAAAAAGAACGCACAGCAGCTTGAAGAGGAAAAGCAGAAACTTCAGATTTCTCTGGAAGAGGTCAAGACCCTTCGAGGTATCATACCGATATGTATGCATTGTAAAAAAATACGTAACGATGAAGGCTTCTGGGAGGATGTCGCCGTGTACATCCAGAATCATTCATATGCAGACATGTCCCATGGCCTGTGTCCCGATTGCATGGGGAAACTCTATCCTGATGTATATGATAAGCTGAAAAGTTCGAGGCGCTTAAAATAATATCAGGGTTTCGGACTTTCTTTTTTTGAAAATAGTATTATCTTTAATAAGGTCTTATTGTTCAAGCATCTTTGACAGGATTATAATATCAACAAATCTAGAAGCTATGTTGATTTGCTTACCGGGCAGTATGGCGTTAACAGCAAAAAAAATAAAAATATTTTTATATACGGGAGGTAACAAAATGTACGAACTGGATAAACCGGATAATTTAGTTGAGATTCTCGAGGAAAGCGTAAAGAAGTACCCGAACAATAAGCTCTTCGGCACAAAAAACTCCAGCGGCCAGTATGAATGGATAACCTATTCTGAGTTTAACCATATGGTTGACGGGATAAGGAGTGGTCTTGCCGGTCTGGGAATCAAGAAAGGTGACGCCGTGGGCATCATTGCAAACAACCGTACGGAATGGGCTGTATGCTGCTACGGATCCTATGGTGTAGGCGCAAGATATGTCCCCATGTATGAGGCCGAGCTCGATTCCATGTGGAAATACATCATCAAGGACAGCGAGGTGAAAGTGCTGTTTGTTTCCAAGAGGGATATATATGAGAAGGCCCTTACATGGAAAAATGAGATAGATACCCTCAAACATGTATTCATAATCAACGAAACAGGTCCCGGAAGCTATAAGGAGCTTATGGAAAACGGGTTCAAAAACATTGTCCCGTCGTTTAAACCTACCGCGGAAGATATCGCGGGTCTGATATACACCTCAGGTACAACAGGCAATCCCAAGGGTGTTCTGCTCTCCCACGGCAATTTCTCAAGTCAGGTCCATGCCCTTCGCAAGGCATTCCATATGCTGAGTGACAAGACACGTACACTGTCATTCCTGCCCTGGGCCCATTCATACGGGCAGACTGCGGAACTCAATACCCTTCTGATGCTTGGCGGCTCGACCGGATTCGCCGAGAGCCCGGCAACTATCGTTGGCGATCTTCAGCTGGTCAAACCTACAATGCTTGTCGCCGTGCCTAGGATATTCAACAGGGTATATGACGGCATCCAGCAGAAAATCAGGGATAAGGGCGGCCTTGCACAGAAGCTGTTCGACATGGGAACGGAAGAGAACAAAAAGAAGCGTGAACTCGCAAAGCAGGGAAAGTCAAGCCTTATTAACGCGCTTAAGATCAAGCTGGTCGATAAGATCGTTTACAGCAAATTAAGAGAACTCTTCGGCGGAAATTTAGAGCTTTCCATCAGCTCGAGTGCAGCGCTGAGCGCCAATATCGCGCAGTTCATGTTCGATATTGGCGCGCCTGTTTACGAGGCATGGGGAATGACTGAGATCTCGCCTGCCGGAACGGTCAATACACCAGCCGATTTTAAGGTGGGCAGCTGCGGCAAGGCCATTGACAAGGTCAAGCTTGTCATAGACAAGACCGGCATGGATCCCGATGCCACGGACGGTGAGCTGATTGTCTACGGTCCGAATGTCATGAAGGGATATCACAACAAGCCCGAAGAGACGAAGGCCACAATGACTGAGGACGGCGGTCTTAGAACAGGTGACAGGGCCTATGTTGACAAGGACGGATTCCTGTATATTACAGGCCGCATTAAAGAGCAGTTCAAGCTCGAGAACGGCAAATTCGTGTACCCTTCGGCAATGGAAGAGGAAATAAAGCTGCTTGGAAGCGTTGAGCAGGCAATGATATTCGGGTTGAACAAACCCTATACCGTCTGCGTTGTAGTCCCTGATTTCGCTGTCATGAAAAAGGTGGCGAAGGAAAAAGGCCTGCCGGAAGATAAAGAGGCGTTTGTTAAAGACCCGAAGGTTATAAAAATGTACGAAGATGAAATCACCGAACATCTCAAAAAGACTTTTGCAAGCTATGAACTGCCGAAAAGGGTACTTCTTCTCTCGGAAGGTTTCACGGTCGAGAACGGAATGCTCACGCCTACCCTGAAGCTCAAGCGCCGCGAGGTGCTGAAAAAGTATCAGGATATGATAGATTCGCTGTACGCATAAACCAGCTGGGATCTGATTAAGAAATAAAAAATAGTGCGGTTATGCCGCACTATTTTTTATTTTATTACTTTCCGAGTATTGCTTTCAGGTCTTCATCCGGAGTTGAAACCGGCATTATATTGAAGTTTTCCACCAGGAATTTAAGCACGTTCGGAGAAACGAAGGCGGGGAGGCTTGGCCCCAGCCTGATGTTCTTAATACCCAGATAAAAGAGCGAAAGCAGTATCGCAACCGCCTTCTGTTCATACCACGAGAGGATGAATGAAAGCGGCAGGTCGTTAACACCGCAATTGAAAGCGCCCGCCAGGGCAGTTGCGATCTGGACCGCGGAGTAGGCGTCGTTGCACTGTCCGACGTCGAGCAGTCTCGGAAGGCCTCCTATATCGCCGAATTCCAGCTTGTTGAACCGGTATTTCCCGCAGGCGAGAGTAAGTATCATGCAGTCTTCAGGGACCTTCTCGGCAAATTCAGTATAATAGTTGCGTCCAGGTTTGGCGCCGTCGCAGCCGCCGACAAGGAAAAAGTGCTTTATGCCGCCAGATTTGACCGCTTCTATGACCTTATCGGCAACTCCAAGCACGGCGTCATGTCCGAACCCGACCATGATATCCTTGCCAGGCTGTTCGGGAAATCCCGGCAATTCAAGGGCGCGCTTTATCACAGCCGAGAAATCGTTCCTTGTGACGTGCTTTACACCAGGCCATGCGACAAGGCCTGTAGTGAAGATATTGTTCATATAGCTTTCAGCCGGTTTCTGGATGCAGTTGGTCGTCATGAGGATTGCGCCCGGAAACTCAGGGAATTCCTTCTGCTGGTTCTGCCAGGCGCTGCCGTAGTTGCCAGCCAGGTGGGGATATTTTTTCAGCTCCGGATACCCGTGAGCTGGAAGCATCTCACCGTGCGTGTATATGAAAATGCCTTTGCCTTCGGTTTGCCTGAGCAGATATTCAAGGTCAAGCAGATCGTGGCCCGAGACAAGGATTGCCTTGCCGGCCTTTGTCCCGAAGCTGACCGGTGTGGGGACCGGAGTACCGAAATGTTCTTTATGTCCGCTATTAAGAATTTCCATGGCCCTTATATTTACTTTTCCGCATTCGAGGATAAGCCCCACATAGTCATTCAGCGAAAGCGAACTGTCTGTCATTGCGGCCAGAGCCTTATGAATGAATCCGAATATCGAATCATCCTTTTTCCCGAGTATGAACGCATGGTCTGTATAGGCGGCGATTCCCTTTATTCCGAATAGCAGCACTTCTATTGCCGAGAGTATATCCGGATCGGCATTCCAGGTGGTTATTCCATGAGCGTTGCCTTTCTCGATCATTTCAACCATGTCATTGCCGGGTGTCCAGGTTGTGTATTCATTCTGGGGGACTTTTACGCCTTCATTATCACAGAGGCCCTTTGTTGAGACGATCAGAGTCTGGCAGTCTTTCAGAAGTTTGACTAGTCTTTCAGGGTCGAAGTTTACATTCGTTATCGTACTGAACAGGGCTTCGACCGTGTAACGGTTGACAATGTCGTCTACGATCCCTGCCTCCCGTCTTAATAGGTTCGCGTAAACCGACAAACCTTTCAGTCCGAAGATGAGGTTGTCCATGAGGGCTGATACCTCGGGCTTTTTCCCGCATACTCCGGATATGTTACATCCGGTCCCTTTGGCCGTTTGTTCACACTGGTTACAGAACATGATATTCCTCCTTGTCTGATATTTTACATCTGAAGTCTGGTTCCGGATTTCGGCGTCTTTATAATAAGGAATGTCGCGTTACCGGCTGATTCGTTTTTCACCTGCATCTGCGTGTCTGCAGGGATGCTTGTCATGTCCCCTTCCTTTGCGGTGTGTTTATTGTCCGTCACATGGATGTCAAGCTCTCCCCTTAGAACAATGATATTGACATTGCCGTCCGTCTTATGTGCCGGTACGGACTGACCTGGCTTGAGGGCCACCTGGACGATTCTGATATCTTCCCTGTTAACAAGAAGCCTTTTTCCCAATCCTTCAGCTTCATACGGAATGTCTTCATAAAGGTTTATCATCTTTCACTCCTTCATTTTTGTTGCCATCTGATAACATGAAAGAATCATGAAGGGTTTGACCTGGGTCAAGCCGGGATTAAAAAAATCAATTAACAAAGAAAAATAAAACCTAAATCTTGCTTTGATATTCAGTTCTGATAAAGTTATTGAAATTCTATTCCGGAACGGCAGCACACGATATCCCCTTCATATCACAATTCCGGGGGAAAATATACTTTTCAGGAGAACCTGAAGTGAAGAGACCTACATGGGATGAATATTTCATGATGCTTGCGAAGCTCGCCGCTTCGCGTTCGACATGCGTTTCACGGCCTACCGGCTCGGTGATAGTAAAGGACAGGCAGATACTTGCAACAGGGTACAACGGCGCCCTTCCCGGACAGGGCCATTGTGTTGACGACGGGGTATGCTTCAGGAGGTCGGTCGAGTGGCCCGAGGCCACCAAATACGACATGTGCCGCTCGGCGCACGCAGAGGCGAATGCCATAGCGCTGGGGGCAAAAAAAGGTGTTTCACTCGAAGGCGCTACTATCTACTGCACGCTTGAGCCCTGCATCACCTGCGCAAAACTCATCGTCATGTCAGGCATAAGCCGTGTAGTTTACGAGCATGCGTACGAATCGCCCATACCGGAAAGGGACAAATACTGGAAAGAGGTCCTTGCCTCAAGCAATACGACGGTCGAGAGGCTTGTCATAATTGCGGACAAGATAGAATACGCCGCCGATTTCCTGAACCCCGACACATCAAGGAGGAGAGTCTAATGGTTCTGGGCGCGGACAGGATACTTGAGCTGCTGAAAATCGGCGTCGAAGTTGAAGATCATGAAACCAGCAAAATGATTTCTAAGCCGCTTGTCGAAAATCTTGCTTCGGATCAGACCGAAGGCATCGAAGGCACGACACTGGATTTGAGGCTCGGTGCAATATACAAGCCCGCCGGCGGGGCAGAACTGATGCGCGGTTCAAGAGTAACACCTGAAATAGAGAAACTCATGGACATAAATGATTCACCTGACGGTGTGTTCAGAATAAGACCCGGGGATTACCTGCTGTTTCAGACGATAGAGCAGGTGAATCTGCCTGCCTGGCTTTTTGCATACATCAGGCCCCGCACCACCATGATACGCTCCGGCATACCTCTTGAAACGGCGTTTGTTTCACCGAACTATCAGGGAAAACTCACTGTAGGTATGAAGCATCAGGGCCATTTCGACGTGGATATCCAGATGGGCTTCAGGATTTTATGCATAGCCTTCATGCCAATAGACGGTGTTGCAGTCCCTTACCGCGGCGTCTGGCAGGGCGACAGGGTCTCAACCAACGGCCAGGTCGAAAGGCCTTATTAGATTATAAGGATATGGCTTCTTGACATAAGAAGCATTCTGCATATAAGTGCGGGAAAAAGTAATATAAACCAACAATCAAGGAGAGCTGCATGCCGCTAAAAGACCTCGAACAGACACTGGTGCTCATAAAGCCTGATGCCATGAAAAATTCACTGACAGGTTATATCCTGTCAATGCTTTCGGAATTCCATACGGGCCTGAGATTTGCCGCAACAAAGATAGTAAGCGTCAACAGGATGCTCGCTGAAGAGCATTATGCCGAACACAGGGGCAAGGCGTTCTTCCCTTCGCTGCTTGAATACATAACGGGTCAGATTCACTATCCCGAAGACCAGTGGAAAAGAAGGGTCATGGCGTTTGTGTACCAGGGAGAGGATGCAATCCAGAAGATCAGGAAGATTGCAGGCAACACCAATCCCCATATAGCAAGGGACGAAAGGCCCGGTTGCATAAGGTCGCTCGGAACCATAGTGCCTATCAAGGATGCTGCGGGAAATGTCATCAGCGACAGGATGGACAATCTCATCCACGCATCCGCCAACAAGGAAGATGCCGAAAGGGAAATCAAACTCTGGTTCAAGCCGAATGATATTCCGCCGCTAATGCAGCCATATCCGGTAATAGTAAGCAAGGAGCATTACTATTTTAAAGACGGAAAGCTTTTCCTTACATATGAGCCGGATAGCCTCTGTTTTATCGCGCCCGGCGATATCGTCTGGAAGAGCGATTATGAATCGCTTGCAAGCCTCAGCAAGGGAAAGCCCGGCAAAACACCTTTTGAATCCATTGTTGCGAAATATCTCATCAACAAGGAAGTTAAAAATACAAGCGAGGCGTGATGGAAAGAACTCTTCTGCTGATAAAACCTGATGCGATTGAAAGGGGCCTGATAGGAAGGATCATCTCAAGGTTCGAGGACAAGGGCCTTAGAATAACCGGCATGAAGATGCTGAGGCTGGACCTTCCCCTGCTTGAAGAGCACTATTCACACCTAAGGGACAAGCCGTATTTCCAGAGGATTGCCGAGTTCATGATGTCCGCCCCGATAATCGCCGTATGCATAGAGGGCATCGATTCTGTGAGGATCACAAGGTCGATGTGCGGGGTTACGAATGCGAGGGAGGCTTCCCCCGGTACGATAAGGGGCGACATGTCCATGAGCATCCGCTCAAACCTGGTGCATGCATCGGACAGCATCGAGTCTGCAGAAATAGAGTTGAAGCGTTTTTTCATGGATGCCGAATTATTTTCTTATAACAGAAAGCTGGATGAAGTAATCTTTATCGATGCAAAACCCTGAAGTAAAACCCGACGAGACCGCCGGGAAACTCACAGTCGGCGGCCTCACAATAATCCAGAAGAAAAAAGGCTACCGTTTTTCCATTGATTCATATCTTCTTGCAGCATTTGTTGATGAAACAGAAGGAACATCGGTTGTCGAAATTGGTTCCGGTTCGGGCGTTGTATCAATACTGCTGGCAGGGGTCAAAAATATGAATATGACGGGTGTCGAGATACAACCAGCTCTTGCAGAGATGTCGAAGCGCTCGGTCGCAATGAACGGTCTTGAAAAAAAAGTGAAGATCAGCAGATGCGATATAAACGATTATTCAGGCGGGCCGTATGATGCGGTTGTCGTGAATCCGCCTTACCGGCCGATGGGAAGCGGCAGAGTTAATCCGCATGACGAAAAGGCGTTGGCCAGGCACGAGATAAAGCTGACTCTCGAGCAGATGCTTGCCTGCGCAGGCCGCATGATCGATGACGGCGGGAGGTTTTATGCGATATATCCTGTCTGGCGCATGCCTGATATGATCTGCACGATGCGAAAAAATAATATCGAGCCCAAGAAAATCATAATGATACACTCGCATCCTCAAAGCCGCGCAAGCCTGTTTCTTGTCAAGGGAATCAAGGGAGCAGGGGCCGAATTGCATATAGAAAAACCATTTTATATTTATACCAACGGTAAGAATTACACCGGAGAAACACGGGGTGTATTTGCGGCTTTGTTATTCTCAGAAAAATGAATCCAAATTTTTGAGGGTTGCCGAAAAAACCTTGACCTTGTCGGCAAATGTAAATAGTAGGTGTAAAACTCAGTCTGTTTGAAAAGAAAAAGTGGAAAGGATGCAAAATGAAAGTAGAAATCAAAGAAATTTCCGGCACCAAGAAAGAAATGACCGTGACGGTCCCGAAGGAAGAAGTTCAGAAAGTAAAAAATGATATCTACAGGGAAGTTGCCCAGGAAGTGGTTATAAAGGGATTCAGAAAAGGCAAGGCCCCGAAGAATATTATTGATACATATTACGGCGGCTATATAAAAGGCGAACTCACGAAAAAGCTCGTTTCGGAAAACTATGACAATGCCGTCAGGGAGCAGGAGCTGTTTGTCGTATCCATGCCTGAGATCGATAACGAAGACCCTAAAGATGACGAGGACTTCACCTTCACTGCAAAGTTCGACGTCAAGCCTGAAATCAACCCTGAAAAATATACAGGATTCGATCTGAAAAAGCCCGTTTTCGAAGTGAAGGACGAGGATGTGGATACGGCCATAACATCACTCATGGAATCATACTCTACAATGGAAGATGTTACGGATGAGAATTATGAAGTCCAAAAGGGCGACTATGTAATATCAGATATATCATCGGCAGATCATGAAAAGCTGAACTGGACAAAAGTTACCGTGGATGCCGGTAACAGAAGCTTTGTTCCGGGCGCACAGGATATGGTTCTCGGAATGAAGACGGGCGCGGAGAAGACATACGAAACGAAAATAACGGATAATCATTATATCGAAGAGCTTAGGGGAAAGGACGTAAGCCTCACCCTGAAGGTGGTTTCCATAAAACACAGGGTAATGCCTGAACTTAATGATGATTTCGCGAAAAAGGTAAGGGAAGATACCCCGACCGTGGAAGATCTTAAAAAAATGATAAGGACCGAGCTTGAGAAAAGGGCGGCTGAAAAACTGAAGGGCATAGTCTATTCAAGGGTCGCTGCAAAGCTTGTCGAGGAGAATAAAGTGGAAGTGCCCGAATCCATGATTAAACTTCAGGCCACCATGATGGTTCAGGGAATGGCGAAAAGGTTTGCGTCCCAGGGAGTAAAGCTTCAGGATGTCTATCCTGATACGAATGCCCTAAGAGAGGAGACCCTTTCTTCGGCCGAGCAGATTTTAAAGCAATCGCTTCTTGTTGAAGCCATTGCGAAAAAACTTGATATTAAGGTTGACGAAGAGGATGTCGATAAAGAACTACAGGAGATGGCGAATACTTACAATATGCCGCTTGAGGATATAAGAAAAGGCCTCGAAGAAAGCGGCAGACTCGATGAGATACGGTTCCAGCTCCTGGAGGGGAAGGTATTCGACTACGTTATCGAAAATTCCAATGTAACAGAAGACACTGCTGCTTCGGCAGAAGGAGAAGGTGATGCTGGTTCCGATAGTAGTGGAACAAACTAACAGGGGAGAAAGGTCATACGATATATACTCAAGGCTTCTGAAGGACAGGATTGTTCTTCTCGGAAGCGAGATAAACGATGACATAGCAAACTTGCTGGTTGCGCAGCTGCTTTTTCTCGAGTCGGAAGACCCCGACAAGGACATTTACTTCTATATCAATTCGCCGGGCGGCTCTGTGACGGCCGGAATGGCAGTCTATGACACCATGCAGTTCATAAAGTCCAAGGTGTCGACAATATGCATAGGCCAGGCCGCATCCATGGCGGCGGTGCTTCTGGCTGCCGGCGAGGCGGGCATGAGGTATGCCCTGCCGCATTCCCGCATTCTGATTCACCAGCCGCTGGGAGGAGTGCAGGGGCAGGTGACCGATGTGGCCATACAGGCGAAAGAGATGCAGCGGATGAAGGACGAGTTGAACAGCATAATCTCCCATCATACCGGACAGCCGATTGAAAAGGTTGTACTGGATACTGACAGGGATTATTTCATGACTCCCCAGGATGCCAAAGAATATGGTATACTGGACAGCGTGATTGCCAAGAGACAGCTGGCAACAGAAGGAGGCAAGGCAGATGCCAAAGATAAATGACCATTTCAGGCCGGGCCTGAGATGCTCTTTCTGCGGCAAGTCACAGGAAGAAGTCAGAAAGCTGATTGCAGGCCCTGATGTTTATATCTGCGATGAGTGCATATCTCTGTGCAACGAGATACTGACCGAAGAGGAGGGTGAATACACACATTTTTCATCCTCGTCCCAGATTCCGAAACCTTCGGAAATAAAGAACGTGCTTGATGAATATGTGATAGGTCAGGAGTCTGCAAAGAAGATACTTTCCGTTGCCGTATACAACCATTACAAGAGGATAGAAGCAGGTACTAATATCGGCGGAATCGAGATCAACAAGAGCAACATAATGCTGATCGGACCCACCGGCTCTGGCAAAACGCTTCTTGCTCAGACACTTGCGAAAATACTCGACGTTCCTTTTACCATCGCCGACGCAACGACATTGACAGAGGCGGGTTACGTCGGAGAGGATGTCGAGAATATAATCGTCAACCTTCTTCAGAACGCCGATTACGATATTGACCGTGCGCAGAGGGGCATCGTCTATATAGATGAAATAGACAAGATAGCATCGAAAAGCGACAACCCTTCCATCACGCGTGATGTGTCAGGAGAGGGTGTCCAGCAGGCCCTTTTGAAACTTATCGAGGGAACTCTGGCTTCAATTCCGCCAAAAGGCGGGAGAAAACATCCGCAGCAGGAATTCATAAGGGTTGACACCTCGAACATACTGTTCATCTGCGGCGGCGCTTTTATAGGGCTCGACAAGATAATATCACAGCGGATGGACCAGAAAACAATCGGTTTTGTCGCCGAGGTCAAGGGCAGAAAAGATAAAAACATCGGTGACATATTGAAAAATATACAGCCTGAAGACCTCATCAAATTCGGTATGATTCCCGAATTCGTCGGCAGGGTGCCTGTCATTTCCACACTACACGAGCTTGACCAGGAAGCCCTTATAGCCATACTCACCGAACCCAAGAGCGCACTGGTGAAGCAGTATCAGGCGCTGATGAAAATGGAAGGAGTCGAACTCACTTTCAGCAAGGATGCGCTTAAGACTATCGCTGAACAGGCGATGAAACGCAAGTCAGGCGCAAGAGGTCTCAGGTCGATCATGGAAAGCGTAATGCTGAACATAATGTACGATATTCCGGATATGAACGGCGTCAAGGAATGCCATATATCGCAGGAAGTTATATTAAAAGGCATACAGCCTTTAATTGTTTTCGAGAGAAACACGAAGCAGGCATAAGAGTTGCATGGACAGGGCAAGATAATATTAAATCATTTTGCCTGTAAAATGTGATAAACAGAGCATTTAAGGTATTGACACCACCTGCAATAGCTGTTAGGTACTGACGCGGGTGAACGCAATAATAAAAAACATTATTTCCACAGGAGGTATGCCTTGACTAAAACTGAATTGATAGCGGTTGTTGCAGGTAAAGCCGGGTTGCCCAAGGCTGCGGCGGAAAAAGCGATAAATGCAGCCACGGAGGCGATCACGGAAGCCCTTGCCAGAGGCAATAAGGTAACACTGGTCGGCTTTGGCACGTTCGAAATTGTGAAAAGGGCAGAGCGTCAGGGCGTAAATCCAAGGACAAGAAAGGTTATAAAAATTAAAGCATCCAAATCTCCTCGCTTCAGAGCCGGGAAATCTTTCAAGGAAGCTGTTAACAAGAAGTAGCATATTAGATTCAGGGCGGGTAGCTCAGCGGGAGAGCATCGGCCTTACAAGCCGAGGGTCACAGGTTCAAACCCTGTTCCGCCTACCAGTAAAATAGATATAGATACGCGGGGGCGTAGTTAAGATGGTTATAACGTCGGCCTGTCACGCCGAAGGTCGCGGGTTCGAGTCCCGTCGCTCCCGCCAGATTCCGGATCCATACCGCAAAAGCGGTATGGATCTTTTTTATGTCCGTGAAAACCGATGACAGAAGAAAAGGGGTTCACCTATGTACAGGCGCTGTTTGGCGCTATATTCAGGCGGGCTTGACAGCATAATATGCGTCAGATTGATAAATGACCTTGGAATAGAGGTTGTGCCTCTTTATTTTGCCACGCCTTTTTTCGGGTTCAGCGCATTGCTGGCCCCATCGGAATTCAAGCAGAAACATTCAAGCAGATTCGGCGTCATGCCGGAGATAATCGATTATACGGAAAATTTTATCAAGATACTTGCTTCCCCTGAACACGGATACGGCAAGCATATGAATCCTTGTATTGACTGCAAAATCGGAATGTTGAAGATGGCCGGTGGGCTTATGGACGAATATTCCGCATCCTTTGTCATAACCGGCGAGGTGCTCGGACAGAGGCCGATGTCACAGAGAAAAGATGCGATGAATGTCATAGAAAGGGATTCGGGATTGAAAGGACTGCTTGTAAGGCCGCTCTGTGCGAGGCATATGCCAGAATCAATTCCTGAGAAAGAAGGCATAATAAACAAGGAAGACATGCTCGATATAACGGGCAGGGGCCGAAGAAAACAGGAAGCAATTGCCCTTTCCTACGGCGTTTTAAAAGAGAATATTCCGTCGCCTGCCGGCGGTTGCCTCCTTACATATGCCCAGATTGCAGACAAGGTCAGGCGGACACTTGAAAGATTCAGCCCGGAAATACCATCAGGAGCGGATTTTGCCATGGACGTCATCGGAAGAAAATTCATTCTTGACAGCGATACCGTAATGATTGTTCCCAGAGACGAACAGGAAAATCTGCTTGCTGAAAAGCTCAAATTCCCGGGTAATGTTTTTGTTAAGATTGACAATGTGCCTGGACCAACCGGTGTTATCAGGGGAACAGTGAACACAGTAAATCTTGAAATGGCCGCATCCATCTGCCTCAGATATACAAAGGCCAGGGGTACCGGAGGAAACACCGCTTCATGGGGAAAGTCGCCTGAAACCCTTAAGAATCACATCAGTGCCGACATCATCGATGACGGTTTGATAGAGGCATTACATTCATGATAGGGATTCTTTCATGAAATTCGATTTCCGATATTTCCTGTGTGTAATCGGCATGGTTTTTATAATCGAGGCCGTTCCTTACATGCTCTTTCCCAGGGGTTTGAAACTTGCGGCCAGGCATATAGAAAAGATACCTGAAAAATGGATTCAGATAGCAGGGCTTCTCTGCGCGCTGTCCGGGCTGGCGATTGTTTATTTCGGAAGGAATCTCTAGTATCAGATGAAACTCAGCGATTTTCATTACGACCTTTCTGAAGGACTTATAGCGCAATACCCGCTTCCAAGGGGAACTGAAAGGCTCATGATCGTTGACAGGGCAAAGTCCAAGATCTCTCATGGACATATAAATGATTTCAAAGATTATCTGTTGCCTGATGATACACTTGTCCTTAACAACAGCAAGGTCATACCTGCAAGACTGACAGGAAAAAAGGCGACAGGCGGCAATGTCGAGATATTCCTGCTGAAGGAACTTGAAAGAGGGATGTGGGAATGCCTTGTCAGGTCTTCAAAACCTTCAAGGCCGGGAACGGCCGTGTATTTCGAAAGCGGGCTCAGGGCCGAAATCGTTGAAAGAGAACTCGAGAAAGGCATTGTACGTTTTGACAGACCCGAACTGATCTTCAAAACCGGTAAAATGCCGCTTCCTCCTTACATATCCCGGGATGCGGAGAACCGTGACAGGGAATATTATCAGACCGTTTATGCAAAAGATGATGGCTCTGTTGCGGCGCCTACTGCAGGACTTCATTTTACGAATGAGATGCTTACAGATATTTCACGAAAAGGGATCGAGCAGGTCTATATAACCCTTCATGTGGGACTGGGAACATTCAAGCCGGTAAGGGTGGAAAATATTGAAAACCACATAATGCATGAAGAAGAATATTTTATCGGAATAGAAGAATCAAAGAAAATTAATATGGCAATGAATAACAAAACAAGGATAGTATCGGTCGGAACAACCACAACACGGGTTCTTGAACACCTGATGTGTGAAAAGGGAAGGATAGAGTCAGGCCGGGGCAGTACCGGAATATTTATCAGACCCGGTTTTGAATTCAGATGTGTGAATGCGCTGCTGACAAATTTCCATCTTCCGTGTTCGACGCTTATCATGCTGGTTTGCGCATTCGGCGGGTATGATTTGATAATGAAGGCATACAGTGAAGCGGTAAAAGAAAGGTACAGGTTTTTCAGTTATGGGGACGCAATGCTCATCATTTAGATTCGAGGTGCTGGCACGGTGCGGCAATGCAAGGAGGGGCAGGTTATACACTCAAAGGGGCCCTGTCGATACCCCTGCATTCATGCCTGTCGGCACACAGGGCACTGTCAAGGCAATGACCCCCGGGAACCTGAGAAAAGCCGGTGCGCAGATCATTCTTTCAAACACATATCATCTCCATCTGCGTCCAGGTGAAGACCTTATAGAAACGATCGGAGGTCTGCATGAATTCATGGCATGGGACGGTCCGATACTTACCGACAGCGGCGGGTATCAGGTCTTCAGCCTGGCGAAATTGAGGGAGCTTACTGATAACGGCATCGTGTTCCAGTCGCATATAGACGGGAGCAGGAGGAGTCTTACGCCTGAAAAGGCAATCGATATACAGGAAAAACTGGGCTCGGATATAATGATGGCCCTTGACGAATGCGTGCCTTACCCATCGAGCGAGAAAGAGGCGTTTGATGCAGTCAGAAGGACGACGTCATGGGCAGGACGATGCATCGATGCAAGAAGTACTGATAATGCAATGTTCGGAATTGTTCAGGGTGGAGTTTATAAGAACCTCAGGGAAATGAGCGCGGCTCAGATATGCGGTATCCCGTTTGACGGCTTCGCCATAGGAGGACTGTCAGTCGGTGAAGGACATGAGATCATGATGGATGTGCTTGACTATACCGCACCTCTTCTGCCTGAGGAAAAACCCCGTTATCTGATGGGTGTGGGAACCCCTCTTGATATTGTCGAGGCCGTCGCCCGCGGCATCGACATGTTCGACTGCGTGCTTCCCACAAGAAACGCAAGGAACGGCCAGCTTTTTACATTAAACGGCAAGATTACACTCAAACAGGCGAAATACAGGCTGGAAAAGAGTCCGCCCGATGAAAACTGCACCTGCTATACGTGCAGAAATTTCTCGCTTGCGTATTTGAGACATCTGTTCATTTCAGGTGAAATACTGTCTTCTGTTCTTGCAACCATACATAACCTTCATTTCTATCTTGAATTAATGTATAAGATGCGGCATGCCGTAGAGAACCAGTATCTGGATAAACTGAGATCAAGTATAAAGGAGATGTACAATGTTTAGTGTTGCTTATGCCGCGGATGCGGCGTCGGGAGGAACAATGGGCATGCTTATGAGTGTCGCCCCGCTTATTCTTATCTTTGTTATTTTCTACTTCCTGCTTATAATGCCGCAGCAGAAAAAGGCGAAACAGCACCGTGAGATGCTTTCCAAGATAGACAAGGGCGACGAAGTCGTCACAACCGGCGGGATTCACGGCAAGGTTGTGGGTGTTGCTGAGAATGTCCTCACAATTGAGATTGCACAAAACGTTAAAATAAAGGTATCAAGAGAATTTGTAGCGTTCAAAAAAGGCTCTGAGGACAGTAAAGCTGTAACCAAAGCTTAATAAAGGGGGAAGTTAAATGAACAATTTTAAATTACGGGGGATCATAATAGCAGTTGTTATGATAGCAGGCCTCATACTCTCGTTGCCCACGATGGTCTCTCTGCTGACTCCGTATCAACTGGCCGACAACTGGCTTGGACCTCTCGGAAAACACATAAAACAGGTCAAGCTCGGGCTGGATCTTCAGGGCGGCATGCACCTGATTCTTAAAGTGGATACGGACAAGGCGGTAACTGGAAAGCTGAATATCATCGCGTCAACAGTGAAATCGGAGATGCAGCAGAAAAGGATACATTATACTAAAATCGAAGTTGTAGCGCCTGACAGCATTGCCGTAACATTGAGGGATCCCGCGGATCAGGATAAGCTTACTGCAATATTGAACGAGCAGACATCTTTTGCCGATCCTTCAACGGAAACAATCGGCGGTGTGACCGTATTTAGATATTCAGTAAAAAGAGACGAGATTCAAAAAATCAAGGATTCTTCCATAAGTCAGGCCCTCGAAACCATAAGAAACAGAATAGACCAGCTTGGAGTGAGCGAACCTTCGATTATTACGGAAGGCAAGGACCGCATAAACGTGCAGTTACCGGGCATAACGGATCCTGAAAGGGCGAAAAGAATTATAGGAGAGACTGCTGTTCTGGAATTCAAGCTGGTTGACGAAGATCATTCTCTCTCCAATGCGCTGGCCGGCGATATACCTCAGGACAGCTACATCGCATACATGAAAGAGACGAACGAACCGATACTCCTGAAGAAGCAGGTCGAACTTACGGGTGATACTCTCAATGACGCCAGGGTGAAGATCGACCGAGCCAGTCCTTATATCTCCCTTGACTTCAATGCCCAGGGGGCAAGAGATTTTGAGCGCATTACGGGAGAGAATATAAACAAGAGGCTTGCCATTCTGCTTGACAAAAAAGTCTATTCGGCACCCGTCATAAAGGACAGGATAGCCGGTGGCAAGGCCTCGATAACAGGCAGATTCACCGATCAGGAGGCAAAGAACCTGGCCATTGTCCTCAGGTCCGGGTCGTTGCTTGCGCCTGTCGAGATACTTGAAGAAAGAACAGTTGGACCATCTCTAGGTAAGGATTCGATCCATCAGGGACTGGTAGCCTGTGCGATAGGCGGTGTTCTGGTAATAATCTTCATGATTATCTATTACAGGGCTTCCGGTATGCTGGCCAATATTGCGGTTATCCTGAACATCATGCTGATAGCCGCATTCATGTCCCTGGTGGGAGCTGTGCTCACGCTGCCCGGTATTGCAGGTATTGTTCTTACCATCGGTATGGCCGTCGATGCCAACATTCTGATATTCGAACGAATGCGGGAGGAGATAAGGCTCGGCCGGACTCCCAAAATGGTGGTCGAGGCCGGATACAAGCATGCGATATCAACCGTTGTGGACGCGAATGTGACGACGCTGATTGCAGGTCTTGTACTGTTCCAGTTCGGCACCGGACCGATAAAGGGTTTTGCAGTAACCTTGTGCGTAGGTATTCTGACCACTCTGTTTACCGTGCTCGTCGGCTGCAAATGGGTTATGGAATGGTTCGTCAACAGCAAGAATGTTTCACGCATAAGCATTTAGGGGAGGCAGTTCATGTTAGAATTCATTAAACCCGGAACCTATATAGATTTCATGAAGTACAAATGGTACTTCATAGGATTTTCTCTGATTACCTCGCTGATAGCCATCGGGAGCATAGCTGTGCAGGGCTTTTCCTACGGAATCGACTTTGCCGGAGGTTCGGTAATTCAGGTGCAGTTCAAAAATCCGACCACCGCAGATGATATCCGCAAAGCTCTCAAACCCATGGGTATGCAGGACGAGAGAATTCAGAGTGTAGGCGCGGTATCGGACAATGACTTTCTGATCAGAACATCTCAGACAGAGGATACGAATAAAGGCTTCGGCGGAAAGTTCAGTTCGGAACTCGAAAAATCCTTCGGAAAGGGCAACTTTGAAATAAGACGCATAGAAATGGTGGGAGGCGCGGTCAGTAAGGATATAAAAACGAAGGGCTTCCTGTCACTCATATGGGCCGCTATCGGCATACTGATCTATGTGTGGTGGAGATTCGAATTCAAATTCTCTGTGGGAGCAATCGTAGCAACCCTGCATGATGTGATCATAGTGCTCGGAATGTTTTCGATACTGAGAAGAGAGATGGATCTCACGGTTGTCGCTGCGCTGCTGACATTGATAGGTTATTCTCTCAATGATACGGTAGTTGTGTTTGACAGGATCAGGGAAAACATAAAGAAGCAGCAGTCTCCGAATTATGACCTTGCCCATGTCATGAGCATGAGCATAAGTCAGACATTGAGCAGGACCATACTGACTGCTCTAACCGTCTTCCTCGTCGTCATTGCGCTGTTTTTCCTGGGAGGGGAGGTTATGCACGGTTTTGCGATGGTTATGCTGATAGGTGTAATCATAGGTTGCTACTCCTCCATATTTGTCGCAAGCACGATAGTGTTGTTCATGAGCAAATCGGGTAAAAGCTCCTCGTAACTAATTGAAAACACCCTGCATAGTTTGATGCAGGGTGTTTTCTTTTCTGTATAAGTACACTATTGTAACAACAATGTTCGCAATTGTAATTCAAGAAGACCGCCTGTATAGCTAACATATTGAAATATAACAAATATTACCTTGGCATGGCATTTGATATATACATGTCATGAGATTTTTTAGGATAGGTTTATACTGCACATTGTTAATGGTTTCATGCAGCATATTATTTGAAGAAAAGGCATTTGCCGCAGGTGTCCAGATATCATGGTCAGCCAATCCGTCATCTGACGAAGTTGCGGGTTACAGGGTCTATTACGGAACGGCATCAAGAAGATATATCAATGTCAAGATTGCAGGACAGAACACGTGTTATGACATAGAAGGCCTTCAGGAAGGTGTGACGTATTATTTTGCCGTTACCGCATATGATGCCTCGTTGAACGAGAGTGAATATTCTGACGAGGTATCTATTTCAATACCGAAATCAAATATCGAAATGGATACCGATTCGGACGGCATACCGGATGCTGTCGAGAGTTCCATGGGCCTCGATCCTTTAAACCCGTTCGACTCCATATATGACAATGACTTGGACGGATTCAGCAACTTTACCGAATATATTTCAAATACCGATATGAATGATTTTCTGAGCTTCCCCGGAAGTGACCCTTACATGATTTACATGATAGCAGAGAAGGGGTCAACGGTTGCGCTCGATGGAATCATGCCCGACAAGTCGCTTAATGCAGTACCCTTTTACAACGGATATCCCGTGCCTGTTGGTCTGATTCTCAATCTTCAGACAGAAGGTCTTTTTTATTATAACCTTATCAATTCGTCAGGTACGGTTAAATACAAGCTGAGCATATCTGTTACCGGAAGCATACTCCTAGCTGCACAGGCCAGTTCCGGTCAGTCCCTCTCGGTCACTGACAGTTCAATCGGCATTGAATTGAATATTCCTGAAGGCTCATCATCCGGGGGATTTGAAGTGGGCATCGGCGTCAGTCTTGGACAGGGTGGTCAGATGAGTGTCTCCGGATCATCACCTGGATATACATTCGATATCCTCCCGTATGGAAAGACTTTAAAGCAGCCGGCAAGGGTTGCCGTACCTTATTCGGGTGAAAGACCGTATATAGAACTTTATGATTTTACAACAGAGAAATGGGCGGGAATCAATTCTGAAGTAAGCATGGATAACGGCAAGGCCGTATTTACCACAAAGACCCTGGGCAGATTCAGGATTACGGAGGCCCCCGTGCAGGCAACCAGGGATACTGCAACGTTAAGCGATGATGATTCGGGCTCATCCAGCTCGGGCGGCTGTTTCATATCTTCAGCCATATCAGGATAACACACTGAATGATATGCCGCAGTGCAATGCCTGCGGTTAAGCTTTAGATTAATGGATATTTTCCTAAATAATCATTCACAGAAAACCGATTAGATTAATGAAGTTTTACCATTATAACTGTCTCGAGGATTGTTTTGGAGGTGTATATGAAGAAAGCAATGTGTTTAATGCTGCTCTTTTCGATAATCATTTCCGTTTCATGCGGCGGGGGTGAAGACAGTGGTGGCGGTCCCGGGCCGGTTCCCGAACCGCCAAGGTTTACCGACAACGGAGACGGAACCGTAACCGATAACTATACCACCCTGATATGGCTCAAAGACCCTCAGAATCCTGAAGTTACAGGCCTGTACGGGTTAAAGAGCTGGGAGGTCGCCATGAACCTGGGATATACGAATTATATGAAAAACGAGCAGCTTGCCTGGCATATGCCGAACATAAGGGAAATGATGAGCCTCATGGATTACACGAAATACGGCCCGGCCCTTGCCAGCGGCTATCCCTTTTTACATATCCTGACAGCAAAAGGAAGTTACTACTGGACATCTACGACCGATGAGAGTGCGGTACAGAACGCCTGGTGCGTAGATATGTACGACGGCACGAAAAAATCGGTTAGCAAATCCGGCATTGCTGCAAGTATGCTGCTGGTGAGGATTCCTGGCGGCGGTACGAACACTGTTATAAAAACAGGCCAGAATATGGTCTATAACCCGCTTGAAGCCCCTCCCTCGGCTTGTACGCCGGGCAACACCTGCAGGCATCAGGACGGATATCTGAGGCTGGGAAAGACATGGGCCAGTCCGAGATTCACCGATTTTAACGACGGCATGATGGTTGAAGACAACCTGACCAGACTTGTATGGTTCAAAACGCCACCCGACGTACCCAAAACATGGGGCGATGCGAATTCATACTGCAAAAGCCTTACCGACGGCCAGTGGAGACTGCCGACTATGGAGGAACTGGAGACTTTACTTGACGCATCGGAGTTTGCCCCTGCGATAGTGTCATCGATTGCAACATATTTTACCGGTTACGGGAATTACAAATACTGGACATCGACATCTTATGCAGCCAATTCGTCATATGCATGGTTTGTGGATTTCAATGACGGCACGGTGAGCACGCAATCCAAAGCATCTTTATCATATGTATGGCCTGTCAGGGGTCCCATCATAGGTGATTAAATGAAGCACCTGTCCGTTATGGAAAGAATATATGTCAGGCTGCTTGACAGGAATTTTCAGGAAGAGATATTCGGCGGTCTTTCAGGTTTCGGGAAAAAAGGCGAAGGCTACATAGCATGTTGTCCGTTCCATGAAGATACCCTTCCCACGCTGATAATCAATACCGACAGCCCGCGGTATTTCTGTTTTGCATGCGGTGCTCATGGAGACTGGATCGATTTCCTGATTAAATACAGGACAATGAGCTTTAACGATGTCCTTGAGTATCTCAACAAAGCCGCTTCCTTGCGAGTGATCCCTTCAGAAAATGAGTGGAAAAATGAATTAACCCGCTCATGCATGCTCGAATCGGCAATGAGCATATACTCTGCGATGCTCTTTTCGGAGACGGGAAAAGATGGGCTGACTTATCTCAACAGCCGTGGATACATGGGCGAGGAGATCGAGCATATGGGACTCGGGCTCTTCCCGGGTTATGAGGAAACTCTCAGTATCCTTGAAAAAGATTATTCCCGGGCGGAAATTTCGGGCGTGTTTTCTTATTGCAATGAAAACACCCTGATGATTGCAATACCCTACAGGGACTTATGCGGCAGGCTTATGGGCCTATATGGCATGTCACCTGATAATGAGCATAATTCATATGTGCCGCTTACCAATATGGAATATCTCAAAGGCACGCCCTTGCTTATGTATAAATCAAGAAAACAGGATAAGCTTGTTGCTGTTGAAGGTTTTTTCGATGCAATGCTTTCGGACTGCATAGGCATCAAGGGCGTCATCGGTGTGGGAAGGGAAGGCCTTACGGCTTCGATGCTCAAGACCGCCGCCGGTTTCGGGGCGAAAACAATAATACTGGCGCTGTCAGGTGCGGACAAGACGAAAAAGGCAATTGATCTGATAAGAAAAAAAGGGCTCGAAGCCCGTGTTGTAATGCTGCCTGAGAAGTATGACGATGTTGACGCCTTTATCCGCGACACATGCATAAACAAATTCGGCAAGCTCGTTGACAAAGCCGTTTCACATGAAGAATGGCTGAAAATACGTACCGGCACAGAATAAAAGAACGTTACCGCCTGTTTTCATTTCTTTCGGATATCGGCGGAATGAAAAATGCCCTGGGAGAGATGCGCGGGCTTTTCCTGCCTGAACAGCCTGTTCTGAACAGAGAAGCGTTCATCAGCGATATAAGGGATGCGTACGATGAAGAGTGGTTCATACGCACCATCAAGGAAAAGGTCTCAACCCATCCTGAAAATGCAATGGAATACCCGTATTACGGTGAGCCGGTTTTTGTGGAGCCCCTCATCGGGTTTGTCCGGGGAGATGATCCGATATTTGAAAAATTCAGGGAGGTTATCGGACCGCACCATTTCACCCCCTGGGAAATCATGAAATGGCAGGCCGGAAAAAACGGTGTAGAACCTCCTGAGCCCTGTGATATCAGCGTGGTTTCTTTTGCCATGCCGTTTACCAGCATGACCAGAAGGGACAATGCATCTGCAAAGGAATGGACCTCGGAACGGTGGGCACAGAGCCGTCTGCTGGGTGAGATATTCAGCCAGACTTTTGTCCGCGAGATCGTGACACATCTAATGAGTCAAGGCATCCTTGCAGTTTCGCCGGACGTGACTCCAATGTTCAATAAGAAGCGTTATCCTAAAGTGGGATGGGCTTCCCCCTGGTCCCACAGGCATATCGCCTATGCAGCAGGACTCGGCACTTTCGGCATGAATGACTTCCTTATCACGGAGAAGGGAGCTGCACATCGTGTGGGCAGCTTTGTGGTCAACCTTAAGCTGAAGCCGAACCGTGAGCGCCCGGATGATATCCATGCCAACTGTCTTCACTATCAGGGAATAGACTGTCTGAAATGTGCGGCAAGGTGTCCTGTAAATGCCATAACCAGAGAGAATGCGCACGACAAGGAGGTCTGCTACAGGAAGGTCGCCGCTTCCTTGAAGCACTGCAACAGGAAATATCATATATTCATCTACGGGTGCGGACTTTGTTCCACGGGTGTCCCGTGTGAATCAGGCATTCCTGAACTGCTGCGACGGTAGGAAAAGTATCCGGCAAATCACACAGAGCATGAGAACGCACGTCCTGCGAGCAGAGCTTTTCTCAAAGGTCGTATCTCAAGCCGTGAACGGTCGATGCCTTCGGCTATATCACATAGCTTTCTGATATTGTATCCAAGGGCAGCAGCCTTATCAAGTATACGTTCAAAGTCGGCTTTGAAGGCGCCGCCCTCTATCTCTGTATGTACTGGAAGAACCTGAGGCACACTGCTGCCGGCATTTTTTTCAAGTGCTGTGAGGACGCCGTCAGTTCCGACTTCTTCTATGCATGGAATGTTCGAGGGTATTTCAAGCAGGCCGTTTTCTTCAAAAATGAAAGGGACCTGCGCCCGTGTGCAACTGAGATATTTAAAGCCCCAGGCAGCGGCCTCTTTCAAGGCGGATGTGTTCATCATCCACCCGGGTGCTCCGAATGCACCTGGTGCGGTTCCGGTTGCGTCCATATAAGCGCCCACCATTTTTCTGAACCACTCGTGAATGCCTTTTCTGCCCATGATGCCGAGCCAGTCCTGCCACAGCCTGTGATCCCATGCATGGCAGGCGGTCTCATGGCCGAGTTCTGCTATCTGGCGTACTGCTTCGGGATTTGCGGATGCAATCATCGGGGCCTTGAGCAGCGTCCCGTAAAGGGCAGTTTCAATGCCGTATGTGCCTGGTGCGTTCGACTTGAGCATTTTCATGAAAAAACGCGGTCTGAACATCTGGATTATCGCAAGACCTGAACGGTCCGGCCCGAAGGTTACGAAAAAGCTCGCCTTGAGATTACGTTCTCCCAGTGTTTTAAGAAGAGACGGGAGACCGTCCCTGAAACCCCGGTAGGTATCTATATCTACTTTGAGAGCAAGTTCGGGCATTTAAAATTCCTGAATATGAATCTGCAGATCGTCAGACTGCATGTAAACCGGTATCATCATATTTAAGTTATATCCGGTTTTCATGCAGTCCCAATGCATCATGCCTTCTTTTTGTCGGATTCTAAAGTTCATCAAGAAACGCGTTCAAAGTGCGTTTGAGCGCATCATCAAGTTTGATCTTGGGGGACCAGCCCAGGATCTCCTTTGCCTTTTTGATTGAAGGCACCCTTGTCTGTATGTCCTGGTAGCTTTCTCCGTAGAATTTCTTTGCATCCTGTATGACAATCTTGGAGAACTTCTTGTCTTTTTTGTGTGCCGGATGCTCCTTGAACATGACGAGCAGCTTTTCCGCCAGGTCTTTTATAGAGCAGTTGTTTGCGGGGTTTCCGATATTGAATATCTGGCCGGAAGCCTTGCCGCCTTCATTCCTGATAATTCGCATAAGGCAGTCTATGCCGTCGTCGATGTATGTGAAGGACCTGCTCTGTTTGCCGCCGTCCACCAGCACGATGGGTTCCTTATATACGAGAGATGCGATGAACTGTGTGACAACGCGAGAAGAGCCTTCCTTGGCTGTTTCTAAAGAATCAAGTCTCGGGCCGATCCAGTTGAAAGGCCTGAAGAGTGTGAAATCAAGCAGTCCCTTTTCGCCGTATGCCCAGATGACCCTGTCCATCAGCTGCTTTGAACATGAATAAATCCAGCGCTGCTTGTTGATCGGGCCGAGAATGAAATTGGATTCGTCCTCCTTGAATTCCTTGTCCGTGCACATGGCGTAGACCTCGGATGTTGAAGGGAATATCACGCGCTTTTTGTACTGTACGCACTGGCGTACTATCCTAAGATTCTCTTCGAAATCAAGCTGGAACACACCCAGCGGATTTTCCACATAAGTTTTCGGGGTGGCGATGGCGACCAGCGGAAGAACGGCATCGCACTTTTTTATGTGGTATTCTATCCATTCCTTGTTAATGGCTATGTCGCCCTCGACGAAATGGAAGCGGTTGTTGTCCAGTATGCCGGTCATTGCAAGCTTGTCGTCCCTCAAGTCCATTCCGTATACTTCCCAGTCCGTATCGCGCATGATTGTCGCGCTTAAATGTGAACCGATGAAACCGTTTACGCCGATAATAAGTACTCTCATGTCAATTTTTCTCCTTCATGATTTTTAAAGAACCGGTGGAGATCGTCTCCTGCCAGTGTTTTTCCGCCGATTTCTATCTCTATCGGAACTATCGAGCCTTTTCCTGAGCCGATAAGGAGGTTCTCTCCATATTCTATCCGGCCGGGCTCGGAAAAGGAGTTTTCAAGAATTGAGACCTTCCAGAATATGATTTTATCTTCACCGAGCATGGAATAGGCCCCGGGGTAGGGACGGGTTACACCTCTCACCAGATTGTATATCTGTAAGGCTTCCACGTTCCAGTCGATGCGGCCGTCTTCAGGTTTCCTTCCTCCGAAATATGAGCCTTTGCTAAGGTCCTGAGGAGTCTTCTTCACAACGCCTCGGGCCATATCGGGCAGGCATTCATCAAGCATGAGCGCTGCCTCGTTCTGTAGTTTTCCGAAGAGCGAATGGGCAGTATCGTCATGGGAGATTTCAACGCGCCTCTGCGCGACAATCGCCCCTGCGTCGGGTTTGACCTCCATTTCATGCAAAGTTACACCTGTCTCGGTTTCGCCCTTTATAATTACCCAGTTGACCGGGCAGCGGCCACGGAATTTCGGGAGCAGCGAGCCGTGCAGGTTATATGCACCGTATTTGGGAATAGAAAGGATATCGCCGGAAATCATATACCTGTAATAGAAGCTGAATATGTAATCCGGTTTCATGCCGATGATTTCGCTGATCCATTCCGGAGTGTTCGGACTTGTTGGTGTTACAAAAGGTATGCCCTTATCGCGGCACAGTGACTTGACCGAAGAAAACCATACGTTCTCGTCAGGATTGTCCTCATGTGTGAATACCAGAGGGATTGAGAAGCCGTGCTCGATCAGCTTCGATATCCCTGTGACTCCCATGTTGTGGTAGGCAAAGACTATCGCCTTCATTCCGCTACGCATTCAAGCGCCTCCATTGTCTTCTGTGTCGTTAGCTCCTCAAAAACGGGATCATGAGCATCCTGTTTCGCTCCTCGAGCCAAGCGTAGCGAAGGCGAAGAGACATACATGACTGTATGCCTGCGCAGCTCCCTCCCTGACTCCTCGGATTGATCTTTAATGCAAAGCGGAATCATGTATTCTCCTTATCGTATATGGAGGACGTTTCTTGACCTCCTTATATATCCTGCCCACATATTCCCCCATGATGCCGAATGCAAGGAATTGTGCTCCTATGAAGAAGAACAGTACGGCAAACAGTGTGAATACGCCCTGCGCCGCCCAGTCTGCACCGAAATAAAACCTGGCCACAGCCAGCACTATACCCAGCGATGTACCTGCTATTGCCAGAATCAGGCCTGTATAAAGCAGGAGTTTAAGGGGAAAATCGGAAAATGAAGTAACAAGGTCGAACTGAAGCGATATGAGTTTTGCTATCGAATATTTGGATTCTCCTGCGAACCTCTCTTCATGCCCTACCTCGATCTCGGTCACCTTTTTTGCAAACGTCGTGGCAAGCGCAGGAATAAAGGTTGAATGCTCCTGGCTCTTTACCATCAGATCAACCACCTCGCGTCTGTAAGCCCTTAGCATGCATCCCCAGTCGCTAAGGTTCACGCCTGTGATTTTCCTTGCCCAGCCGTTTACTATCCTGCTCGGAAGCTTTCTGAATATCGAATCCTTGCGCGCATGTCTCACAGTGCCTACGACCTCAAACCCGCCTTCCTCCATGGTTGATACAAGCCTGGGGATTTCTTCGGGCGGGTTCTGCAGGTCTGCATCCATCGTTATGATTATCTCGCCCGTACAGCTTTCAAATCCTGCAAACACTGCAGAATGCTGACCGTAATTTCTCATGAGTTCGACTATCCTGATCTTTTCGCTGGCCCGGGCTTTTAGAATTTCAAGCGAATTGTCCGAACTGCCATCATCGACAAGCACGATCTCGTAATCCCTGTGCATGCCTTCCATTACCGGCACGAGCCTTTCAAAGAGCCTGTCAAGCCCCTTTTCCTCGTTGTAGACCGGAATAACCACAGATATCTTGTCCACTTCAGCTGACCTCCCGGATATTTCCGTATATATATTTCCTGTTTATGAAAAGCACAATACTGCCTATTCCTACCGCCAGCCACAGGGTAAATACCCTGGCCATGATGGTAGCTAACCCCGCCGCCTGCGCCGGCACCCCTTCATGCACGATAAGTCCCATGAGACCGGCATCCGTAACTATAAGCCCGCCTGGCAGCATGGAAATAACGCCTATCAGTGTGGAAAAACCGAATATGGCGGTAGATTTTATTATTCCCATATCGAAACCCAGTCCATTGAGGATTAGAGTAAGCGCCACGCCCTCGCTTGTCCATGCGATAAGCGTTATTGCAAATGAAGCGATAAGCGTTCTGAAACCGAAAAGGCCGAACATGTCATCGACAGCCTTTCTAAGGTCATCGGCCCTGTGTTTGAGAGATGGTATCTTTGCGAGAATATCTATGCAGAAACCGGAAAATTTCTGGTTCAGCGCCAGAAGCGGCAGCACACAGAGTATGAGAGCGGCCCACATCCCCTTTGCAAAGAGGCCTACGGCAAGAAGAGATATTACACTCAGGCCTATCATGTCCATGTAAAGCTCAGCTGCGATAACCGGGGTCGATGAAATGAACGACCGGCCGGATAATTTCTTGAGCATCTGACTTTTTATCAGGAGGCCGATCTTGCCCGGCGTTGCGCTCATTGAAAGGCCTGAAACAAATATCACAAGGCTTTCTTTCAGGGTTGTCTCATAACCCATTTTTTTAAGGTATATATGCCATCGTCCGAATTTGATCATGTCATTCATGAAACCGAAAAAGGCGATGAGCGGTATAAGATACCACGGGAAATTCCTGAGCTCATTGCCCGCCTTCAACACATCACCCCACATGCCTATGCTTGTAAATGCGATTGCGGCAAGAATAATCGTGAAGATAAGGCCTTTCTTCAAGCAAGAATCCTTTTTACCGCCCTGACAACGCTTATAACCTCTTCCTCGGTCATGGAAGGATATATCGGCAGGCTCAAAATTTTTTCTGAGGTATTTTCAGTAACGGGAAGGCTCGTTTCGCCGAACATGTCTTTGACGTATTTGAGGGTATGGCATGCTGGAAAATGAATGCCGTAGCCGATGTTCTCTTCGGCGAGGGCGGCCATGAATTCTCCGCGGCTCATGCTGGTGACCTTTACAACGAAAAGGTGCCAGGAGTGTTTGTGATCGTAGGAGGGGATACCGGGCAGGTCAATGCCCTTTATGTCTTTCATGCCTGCAAGGTAGGCATTTGCAATCTCGCTGCGTTTTTTTGTTATTATGCCGAGTTTTTTCATCTGGGCGATGCCTATTGCCGCCTGAACGTCGGTCATGTTGTATTTATAGCCCGGTTCCGTGATGTCATAGCTCGGGTCGGAACCTTTGCCGTAGCGTTTCCATGCGTCACGCTCTATGCCGTGGAACCTCAATATCCTGATACGCTTCATGAGTATTTCATCGCTTCCGGTTATCATGCCGCCTTCGGTTGTCGTTATGTTCTTGATAGGGTGGAATGAAAAGATCGCCAGATTTTTCGAACCTATATGTTTGCCCTTGTAATGTGTGTCTATGGCGTGCGCCGCATCTTCTATGATCGGGATATTTCCCGCAGCCGCCTCGATTGCATCCATATCTGCCGGGGCACCTGCAAAATGTACTGGGATGATCGCTTTAGTCTTTTTTGTTATGAGACGTGCGATATCTTCTGGTTTCACCATAAGCGTGTCATAGTCGCAATCGGCAAAAACCGGCCTGGCTCCAGCAAGCGCTATCTGGTTTACGGTGGAAGCGAATGTCATGGAAGGGGTGATGACCTCGTCTCCGGCGCCTATTCCGAGCGCTTTGAGCGTAAGGTGCATGCCTGCAGTCGCCGAGACAAGGGCTATTCCTTCCCTGGCGCCGGTGAGAGAGGCGTATATTTCCTCGAATTCCTTGCATTTCGGGCCTGTAGTGATCCATCCGCTTCTAAGAACCTTCGTTACTTCCTCGATTTCTTCTTCGCCTATGAAAGGCCTGCTCATGGGAATGAATTCGTTCATTTTTCATCTCCTATTTCGTAGGCTATGCATTTGCCCACTTCATACAATTTATTCCAGCCGGGCTCTTTTACCTCATCATGGGCCAGGATAATCCCGTGAGTATTAAGTGCCCATCTTTTAGCCGGACCCTTTTCTGTAAACACAGTGTAAGGCTTATCCAGATAAAAGATTATCTTTGCGTCGTCAGATGAGAGGTATGAAACCTCCCTGTCCGTGCTCTTCAGCATATTGACCTCGGACCGTAGGTTTCCGGGCAGTTTCGAGACAAAGGGTACTATTCCTGCCGAATAGATAAGCCACACCGAAAGCAGACCGGCCATTACCGGAACCGGCTTTGTCCTTATGGAATAAAAGCCCGTGTATATACCGATAACAAGCAGCATTGCGGCAACGGGCATGAGGTCCTTAACATTAGCCACAGGTATGAGACCGGGTTTTATTGTGAGGATGAAGACCGGTGCAATCAGACATAACGAGAACAGCAGGCCGGATATGCTGAAGAAAAGCCGGTATCCACTGGATGTGCCGGCGCTTTCAATCTCCGAAAGGAAAAAGCCAACAGTCATCGCTGCAAATGGAAGTGCAGGCAGTATGTAATATGACCTGCGCGAGCCGGATAAGGTGAAGAAAAGAAATATGCCTGCAAAGTAGAGCAGAACGGTTTTCATACCCTGATTAGTGAACCTTTTCTGGCGGAAGATATACACGAACACTGCGGGAAGGAGAATGGACCACGGAGCGAACAGGTCGAATATCCTGATGAAATATACATAGAAAGCGTCTTTATGATCAAAGGGCGAAAAGAACCTCACCACGTTTTCTTTCCATACAAGATCAAGCGGTTCCATTGAACCCGTTACGGCAGAAGCCAGTGCAGGGATGGAAATAAATATCAGGAATCCGAATACTACTGCAGAAATGAAGATATGAGGCTTCGGAAACCATTTCCAGTCTTTCAGGACGAGCGATGCCAGAATTATGGCGAGTGCCGGTGCTCCCACTGCGGGCAGGCCTTTCAGGTTTGCACCCAGGCCTGTAATTGCCGCGAGAATAAAGAGCCATGCCTTGCCGGAATCATCCTTGTGTCTCAGAAAATACCATATGGCCAGCATGATGATGGCGGCATTTGACATCTCCACCTGAGCGTTCCTGCCCCAGAACATGAATCCGTAACTGCTCGCAAGCGCCATTATCGAAAGTATTCCCGCCTTTTTCCCGGCAAGTCTCGATGCGGTCGAATATGTGAGGATAAGCCAGATAACCGCCCAGATTACCGAGGGCATGCGGGATGCCGCCTCTGTTACACCGTCCGTGATGTATCCGAAAGGTATGACCTGCCAGTATGATAAAATTGGTTTGTCCCAGTAGGGGTAGTTGCCTAGCATCGGGTGAAAGAGGTCACCTGTTCTGAACATGTAGCGTGCGATAACAGCCCAGCGGCCTTCGGAGCCCCACAGGGAGGGCATGCCGATGTTTATTAAAAGAGCCGCAGCCGCAATGATTATGACAGCCGGCGCCATCCATGAACTGACATCGATCCCGTGTGACTTATCTTTATAATCCATTCTTAACCCTCAACCCAGCGTTTCCAGATTTCAACATCCTTGTCGGTGTCCGAGACTATCCTGGTGTACCTCTCTTTTATAAGCTGCTTCAGCCCATCGTCTGTCCTGACAGGTATTATCATCAGGTAAGATGTCCCGGGGCTTTTGATCAGTTTTTCAAATACATCCCTGTTCTCGATATTCTCAACATAAAAGTTACCGTAAAAAGGAGAAAACGCCTCAAGCGACTCGGTAAGCTGATAGCCTGTTACCTGTGAACCATTGGCATACTCTCCTATTTGCGTGAAAAGCGGCTTGTAGCTTTTCTGGATATCGACGAGAGGAATCACGAAAGGTATCCATAAAACGATCAGGAAAGTCCATGAAACAACCAGTACGAAAGCGAGTCCGGGTTTGAATATCCTGTATACGAATACCGGAAGGGCAAGCCCTGTGAGAAGCAGCAGAACCGCCGTCAGGTATGCGCCGTGAAATTTCATCACATATACAAAAGGAAGCAGTAGCGAACAAACAGAAACAAGGATGATGATAATCCAGAAAAACACCTTGTCCGTTCTTGAAGACGCTTCGGTTATCACATGCTCCATCCACAGGGCCGCCATGACTGCCATTGCGGGAAGAAGAGGCAATATATAAAGCCCGCGTTTTGTCGATGCAATGCTCAAAAGAATAAATCCTGCAATAAACCATGATACGATAAATTTTTTTTCGTTCGTGTAATTTCTGATTGAGATAAAGAAAGGTACAAGGATGAGCGACCAGGGCGCCGCATCAGCCCATATGGTCGTAAAGTAATAGTAAAATGGCCTTACATGTCCGCCTGAATATATGCCTATGTTTAGGAACCTTCCTAACTGATTGTAGAGGTAGAATGTCCTTATAAATTCGATGCCGCCCCTTTGGTAAAGAACAAAGGCCCAGGCGGCCATGAAGATGATGACTGCTGCGCATCCCTGGAAAAACCATATCTTTTTTAGTTCGGGGAATTTCCCCTGCCATATGTAATAGGCGGTTGCGGCCACGCACGGAATCGCTATCCCGATAATGCCCTTTGACATGAAAGCAAGCCCCAGGCCTATCCAGAAGAGCTTGTATCCATGCTTAAAGCGGCCTGTTTCCGCCAGAATGAATGAGAACAACGCCCCTGTAATAAATAGGCATAGTGCGGAATCCACAAGCATCTTGTGGCTTACTTCATAGAAAGTGAAGCAGCTTGATAGGATAAGAACCGCAAGAAGTGCTATGCGTTCTGAAAAGAGCCTCCTCGTGCCGTAGAACACGACTGCCAGTGTTGCCAGAGCGAATATTACAGAAGCAAGCCTGCCGAAGCCTTCGTTTGAGGTCCCGAAAATACGATAGAACAGGGCGGCAAGGGTGTAATACAGAGGGGGCTGTTCGAGAAATGGTGCATTTGAATGCTGCGGGATGAGATAATCGCCCGAAACAGCCATTTCGCGCGCTATTTCAGCTACGCGAGGCTCGTCGGGCGTCCACAGCGAGTGGTCGAAAATTCCGACGAACTGCATGGACAGTACAATGACCAGCACCGTCAGCTTGAGGTAAAATATTTTGTTTACGCCTTCTTCCATGATCCACACGGATAGCAGATTAACATGACCTGAACATTGCCGGAACATTATTTTTTGGTAATCCGGTTTCTATTCAAGCGCTGCCGTCGTCGTCTGCGTCGGAATGCTCCTCAGCATACGTTAAAGTATGCCTGCGTCGCTTCCTCCTGGCCTACTAGACAGCATCTTGAATATAAACCGGATTGTACAGGCCGCCATAACTTTGCATACCTTTGATTTGGGCAGATAGCCCTCACCCTTCGGGCGTACCTTCGGTATGTCAATTTTGTGATGCAAAATTTGTCGCACCTCATCTCGTTGCTGCGGCATACGCTAAAAGTATGTCTCGCGCCTCGATTTCGTCGCTTCGCGGTCTGCTTTGTTCTAGCGGTCTGTATAAAAATGCAGACATATTATCTTCCATTGACTTTCATTGAACATCTGAAAAGCTGGCAATTACTTTCTTTTTTAGTGTTCAAACTTCGATAGGTTCCCTTATGTCATATCTCTTAATACCTTGATTAATTCGAATACCTTCTTCTCAGATTCGCTACGAGCATTTATTTGATGAGAAGTTGTAGTTGTAGATTTTAGTGATTTTAAAACACCTTCATTATAGCTGATTATTAGAGTGTTCAATTCATTGATCTTATTATTGATCTTATTGAATTCCTTTAGTCCAATAGCTCGAAATGAGATCAGTCTCTTTATGTGATCTTCTTTTACTTCAGTGCCATGCTGAAGTGACAGATAAATATCTTGAATAGTTTCTAGAAGATTGGAAAGAAAGATTCTATTCGAATCCACCTTAATTTGTTTTCGGAAAATCAGGTAACTTAATAAAGAAGAAATAATTGTACCTATAAGCGCACCAAGTGCACCACTGAGTAGGTTATCCATGTTTTCCTCAATAGAGTAAATTGACCGGTTTATTCGGAGCAACAACCTGCGGCGATACCGGTATTGCCTGTATGTTTCTATTTATTTCTCTATTCCCAATAAGCTTGATAACATTATTCTGAGTCATGAACTGTTGGTAAACCCTGAGAAGGAGTCTTACATACTGATCTAGTTCAGAAACAGTTTCGGTGTTGATTACATTCAGACCTATTTCTCTAGCCTCATTTCTATCAATAACATAAGAGTGGGAATAATAAGTTTCACTCAACTTTTTAACAGTTTCATCTATAAGTTCAGGACGATCCTTTAAAGCATTTTCTTTCAATAGTTTTTCAGCAATTTGTTTTGATGAATTCAGAGCTGTTTGATAAGTTCCTATTAAGTAAGGGTCTAGCAAACTCGACATTTGAGCCTTAAATTGCGGATCGACTAAAATCTTCTCTGTTGATTCTGTAGAAATTAAAAAGGCAAAAAAATCCTTGATTGACCGTGCCGGTACACGAACATCAGGTTTATATGGGTGTTGAATAATCGGATCAATTGGCCCCAATTCTGCAATGACTGTCATTAATATTTCCTTAGCCCCAAGGGTAATAACTGTTGCGGCAGATTTCGCAGCTAATGGAACAATTACATTGAATTCTTCAGAATATTCTTTGCAGATTCTAACTATTTTGTAAGCGGAGTCAAGAAAACCGCCGGGACTATGTAGGAATAAATCAAGACGAGTCAGTTTCCGACTTGATGGTAGCATCATCTCTATTGTATCGACCAACATGCCGGCATCTTCTGGTCCAACAAGTGCATTTTGTGCGGCCATATAGCTAATAACTGTCGATGAACGTATTAATTCAATCTTTTGAATCACTTCCTTAATAGTAACTTGCTTTTCCATGATGCCCTCCTGAATTTATAAAATTTATTATTTGATGTTATATTGAACTTAACTATTTATATAGTAATTTAGTTTTTTACGATTTTCGTGAGCAATATTTCTTATTCTTCCAAGATGAATGTAAAGAAAAAGTGCTTAAAGATCAATTAAAATGAACTATGGCTGCTTTACATTCTGAGGGTAGGGGCAATGTCTATGATGATTAAGAAAAAATCAGCAGGAGGTAAACCCTTTTGGATGGATCAACTTTATGCCCGTTGAATAACTCGAGCAACTCTTTGAAGTCTTTCTGAAGTTCCATAGTATTGTTTTCTCAGATAATCGACGGCTGCCACCCGCTCTTCTTCAGGTCGGCTCAGCCAGTACAAGAGATCTTCTTTCGCAGACTGCATATTTTGCAGGTTGCTTTTACGAACAACTTTTTTAATCATGATCAATAATTACCATGAAATCATGCGTATTGATACAGCCTTTCGCCTCGGCATTCTTAGGATAGGGGCATTCTCTATATGGATAATAAACTAATAAACAGTTTAAGCTTTAATCACTATATAATGGAAGGCTCAGGCTGATTGTGCTGCCTTCGGGGGACATCAAGGGGACGTTCATGAATAAATAACTATCTTTCCAGGGTTTCCAAGTTAGCTGGGATGTAAAAAAATAAATCGCAGGGCGGCAGAACAAATTTTAGCTTCACGAAAATTGACGCATCGAAGATGCGCCTGAAGGGTGAGGGCCGTCAACAGCCCGAATCAAAGAAGGTCAAGGATTGGCGAAGGCGAGGAGCGAAACATACTTTTAGTGTATGTTGCTGCGACGAGACGAGGAATGATGCAGAGATTCGAAGGGGACATCAAGGGGACGTTCATGAATAAATAACTATCTTTCCAGGGTTTCCAAGTTAGCTGGTATGTGAAAAATAAATCGCAGGGCGGCAGAACAAATTTTAGCTTCACGAAAATTGACGCATCGAAGATGCGTCTGAATGGTGAGGGCCGTCAACAGCCCGAATCAAAGAAGGTCAAGGATTGGCGAAGGCGAGGAGCGAAACATACTTTTAGTGTATGTTGCAGCGACGAGCCGATGAAAGACGCAGAGATTCGAAGTTATGACGTTCTGCGCCCAATCCAGCGTTCGATTTCTTCGAGTGAGATACGCTTAAATATCGGCCTCCCATGCGGGCATGTAGTCGGCGCACCGGCCTCATCCAACTGGCGGAGTAGGGCGGCTATTTCAGGCTGCGTCAGGGGCTTTCCCGCGCGCACGCTCGAATGACAGGCGATGCGCGAGATGATTTCCTTCCTTCGTTCGTCCCTCTGCCTAGGAAGGGGTTCGTGGACAATCTCGTGGATGATGTCTTTTATATCCGAATCCCTGAGCAGCGTCGGGACTGTCCTTACCGCGATTTCGGATTCTCCGAAGGGCTCTGCCTCTATGCCGATCGCTTCAAGCTGATCCATGATCTCTTCAAATGCCGCGAACTCTTGTGCGGTAAGCTCCACGACAATCGGATGGAGCAGGGACTGGCTGCCCGAGATGTCTGACCTGTTGAGCCTGTCAAAGACTATGCGCTCATGCGATGCGTGCTGGTCGAGTATGTAAAATGCATCATCGTCGCTAAGCAGTACATAGGTTGACTTGAGCACACCGATTACGGACTTGTTCGAATAAAATCCATGCGGCTTGTCATACTCCTGAATAAATGATGTCTGCAGGGCTGGATTTTCATATACGGGCCTTTTTATAATGTAAGGCATCTCAGGCTCGCACACGGATTCATAACGGTTGTGTCCCGATGAAGAAAGTGTTTCTCGGATTATGGATACAATAAGGCCGTATATCCTGGACGGTTCCCTGAACCTTACTTCTGCCTTTGTCGGGTGTACGTTTACATCGACGTCCGCCGGGTCGATGTCGATGAACAGAACTATAACAGGATAACGCCCCCGCATGAGCATGCCGGAAAAACCTTCCAGAACCGCGCTTGTCACAACCGCATCTTTCACGGATCTCCCGTTTGCAAAGGCATATATCGAAGAGCGGGTTGGCCGGTTGACCTCTGGTGATGCAAGCATGCCGTGCACGTGAATGCCGGGCGCCTTTCTTGTAAACTCTTTCATATTTTCCTTGAAGTCTGTACCTGCAATGATGCCTGCCCTTTCTGCAGTTGGCATGGATGATGTCAGGTTAAAAATCTTGCGTTCTCCTGATGTTACCGAAAAGGTTATGTCCGGGTGGGCAAGGGCATATCTCGATATGACGTCAAGCATGTTCTTCTGCTCGGTGGCCGGTGTCTTGAGAAATTTCTTTCTTGCAGGCATGTTGAAGAAAAGGTCCCTTACTTCGACGACTGTTCCTTGCGGCATGCCCTTTTTGCCTCGTCCTGTTATCTCGCCAGCCTCCATTTCGACAAAGCTTCCCGATGAAGACTGTTCCTGCCTCGATGAAATCATCATCCTGCTGACTGATGCGATGCTCGGGATCGCTTCACCCCGGAACCCAAGAGTTCTTATATTGAACAGGTCATCGGCTGAATTGATCTTGCTTGTGGCATGCCTTAATATTGAGGTTTCAAGGTCGGACTCATCCATGCCGGAGCCGTTGTCAGCTATGCGGATGAGTTCGATCCCGGCACCTGTCAGCTCGATTGATATGGATGTCGCATCAGCATCGATGGAGTTCTCGATGAGCTCTTTGACGACTGAGGCAGGCCGTTCGATTACCTCGCCGGCCGCGATCATGTCGATCAGGCCTTTGGGCAGAAGCCTTACTTTCACTTGAGTTCGAGCACCAGCTTGTCCACTTCGGCAAAAGATTTTGCCTTGCCCTCGTAGCCTTTTCTTCCCATTAGGTCAAACGTGATGACCTTGCCCAGTTCGACGCCGGGCTGGTCATAGGGATTGACATCGAGCAGGTAGCAGAAGAATGACGTTGCGGTCATGAAGAACATGAACATGGCGCCTATGGTTTCCTCTGTTATCGCATCGAGAGTGATACGAGCGGTCATACGCTGGTTTTCGATGAGGGCTCCCCATGTGCCTTTCGCTTCGGACTGTATCAGTTTGTTCACGGTCTTGCCGCAAAGATAGCCCATTTCGGCGGTATCGCCGAAGACATCCGGGATGGTGATTTCCTTGCGGTATTTCTTCACGTCTATGATGTTCACGACCTTGTCGAACGGGCCTTCCATATACAGCTGGCACTGTGAGTGCTGGTCTGTTGCACCGAGCGCCTTAATCGGAGTCTGTCCTGCGAATACGGTCTTTCCTTTAAGCGATGTTTTCTTGCCGCTGCTTTCGGCCCAGAGCTGGCAGTACCAGTCGGAAAGATCGAAGAGCGCATTGGAATAGGGCATGAGCACGGACATGTTCGCGCCCTTTACGGATGCAAGAAAATGTATGGCCGCATAGAGGTAGGCCGGGTTTGAAAAGACATCGGGACTGACAGTCTTATCGCGCATTTTCCCTGCGCCTTTCATGAACTCATCTATATCTATTCCGAGAAGAGCGGAAGGAAGCAGCCCCACCGGGGTAAGAGTGCTGAACCTGCCGCCCACTTCAGGCGGAATCGGCAGGTTCGCCATGCCTTCGCTGTCTGCGATCTTTCTGAGGATCCCGCCCTTGGGGTCGGTTATGACGGCGAGATGGTCTCTGTATTTTTCTCCGAGCTGCTTTTTGAGTTTGTCATATACATACATGAACTGTGATGCGGTCTCCGCCGTACCTCCCGACTTGCTGACAACAATAAAGAGTGTTTCATCAAGCCTGATGTGCTCGAAGGTTACTGACATGAGTTCCGGATCGACGTTGTCCCAGAAGAAAATCCTGGGGTTGCCGCTAAGATTGTAATAGGGCGGCTTTATGGAAGAGAACATGGCCTTGGGCCCGAGCGATGACCCGCCGATTCCCAGGTGGACTATGTTCCTGAACTTGCCCTTGAGTTTCTTTGCCAGCGATTTTACAGCTTCCATCATTTTTTTATCATCAGGCAGGTCCTGGAATTTTATTCTGCCTTCCGCCCTGTTAACCGACATTGTTTCATGAGCTTTCGTGCACAGCGGCATAATGGCTTCGATATCTTTGAGTGAAATTCCACGGTTTCCGATCAAGGCATCGCTTGTTCCGGAAAAATCAAATCTGATCATAATTTCCTCCTGGCGGGGTTGATTGGTGTATGCCGAATCTGCCTGTTCTTCATTGAATGTTATACAGAATAGAACTTATCAATCAATGATAATTCAAACCGGTTCTTGAAATAACATCCATGGTTATTTTTTAATTGTATTCAAAAATTCATTCAGGCTCATTCCCTTTCTATAAAAGCGAACTGTTTTTCGTAAAACTCCTTGGCGAGAGACTGTTTTTCAGACATATAAGCGAATATTTCATTGTAATTTTCAAATAGAAGATTAACGATTTTAGCATCAAGCAGTGCATTGTCTTTCAGCTGCGATAATATCTGGACAACCTCATTCCTTGACATGCCCTTTCTGTATGGTCTGTCCTCGGCAAGCGCGGTGAAGATATCCGCAACCATCATAATCCTTGACCCGGTGCTTATCTCGTCCTCATTGCAGTGAAAAGGATATCCGGAACCATCGAGTTTCTCATGATGATAAGCGGCCCATTCTGCGATCTGCTTGAGACCCCCGATGGTATTGATCACAAAATAAGTATAATATGTGTGTGATTTCATGACAGCCATCTCTTCATTTGTCAGCTTGCCGGGTTTATCAAGAATGGAATTGGGAACTGCAAGTTTTCCAAGATCATGCAGGTTGCCTGCAATTTCCATTAATTCGATATCGGATTTTGAAAATCCGAATATTTTTGACAACATTGATGCCGAAGCTGCAACACCTGATGAATGAGTTGACGTGAACCGTGATCGAAAGTCGATTATGTTTCTGAACAACTCAGATAACAACAATATTTCAAAATGGTTTATCTCTATTTTTCTGAAAGGGCCTTCATTTAGAAGAAGGGAATATAGTCTTGGTGATACGATATCCAGCCAGAATTCTTCACTGTTGGAAACGGACAGGAAAAGTTCCACTATCCGAGGATTGAACAAGGAGCCTGACGAAGATACTATCTTATTTGTAATATCCTGATTTTGATGGAGAATGTATCTGTTCCTGTCAATCTGACGTTCCAGATAATCGGCAAGAAGAACTAATTGCGAATCAAAAACTATGGGATTCTCAATCGTTTCATCCCATGACCGCCATTCTTTGTGATGGAATTTGATGATCTCAGCAGGATTATTTAACCAGAATATGGGGCTGAGCAATGTTCCGCCACGTATGCAATGGGTTTCATCATCTTTCTCATTATTCCGAAGCGAGATTTTTTCTTCAAGAGAAAAGGCGCCGATATCATGAAGCAATGCAGCAATAAAACACTTTTCGATCCTGTCATTTGAGAGTTTTGCCGCTCTTGCCATATCCCAGACTACATATGCCGTCCTTTGCTGATGTTGAATCAAGTCAGGGCTCGCAAGATCCATCGCATCGGATAATGAAAGGACAAGATTTCCAAGATTGACGGTTATATTACGCTGCATGGCACTCTCCCGACATAAGAAAACCTTTTAATAAAAAAGATAGTTTAATACATATTATCGGGATATCCTGCTAAAATTATAATTATATTTTATCTCGCCGTTCAATAGGTTGATTTGAGACCTGATTCACCCCGCTGATATTTCTTATCTGCCTCTGGGCATCGCCAGGATCTCGAGGACCTCAAGGTCCAGGAAACGTCTGGACGGTCTGGACTTTATGAGCATGACGGTGTCGGAGCCGTGGCCTGTACCGGCTGCGGCCAGCACTTCGGCGCCCTCCGGGATAAGCCCTGCATCGCAGGCCTCCATCACGATTTCTATGCACACCTTTGCGCCTTCACCGAAGCGGCGAAGACATCCGGCTATCAATGCGCCGGTGGAACTGCCGCCGAACTTGTCCATGACTGATTTTTCAAGGGAAGACGTGAGAATGGTTCCGGTATAGACGGGCACGCCGTTTTCCTTGAGCATCCTGCGTACGCGCGGGTCGAATTCGTCGTGGTTCTCCTCCTTGAAGTTTGCGCAGTGCGTTACGATAATGAGACCGGCATCAGCACCCTTGAGTGCTTCGAAGAACGCCTTGGCGTTTCTGCCAGAAGTTGATGCAACCACGACATGCCTTGAAAGTCCCTGTGAAACGGCATTTTTCAAAATAGCTAAGCAATCCTTAGTATTATGCTCCCCGGGTTTTTCGAACAGGGCTGTTTGCTTTATAATCATAAGCCGCTCCTTTTTTCCGCTTTATTTGAGGTGCATATGATAAAATAAAACAAGCGACGTCGTCGAGTGTTTGTTAATTATCAGCCCTTTTGTCTTACGGGAAATGTCCGGCACAAGCAGCCATGAAAAGGTCTTTGCCGCCTGTGTACGAAAGCTGATGAAAAGAGACAGGATACTTTTCTGTTCATTGCCGGAAAGACAATCTCATAAATCTTACATATGAACTCACCTGCCATAAGGAGTATCACTGTTCCTGCAATATAAAACGATATAATGAATATTCCGTCCAGAATTGTCTGTTCCATAATCCACCTCCGTAACGCGATACGTTTACGGCAGAAGGGCTGATGTGATAATCCCTCCTCGACATACGTGTGTCGTACAATTCCTGCCGGTACAAAAAGCATGACAGCGGTGTTTTATTAAGGACGGAAATGAAATCAGGATATAAGGCCTTTATATCCCTTCCATATTATTTCAACACCTATGGCAAGCAGTATGAAGGCGGAGAGCTTCGTCACCACCTGTATGCCCTGTTTGCCCAACCTGCCGAAGAAATATCCGGAGTATCTGTAAAAAACAAAAACTATGAGTGATACGAGAGCGATTCCTGTGGCGACTCCTGCAAAGCTTATCCATGTGTCGGGTTTCAGAAGGGAGCCAGTCGGAATGAGCGAAAGCGTTACCGCAATCGTGCCGGGTCCGGCGGTGATCGGCATGGTCATTGGGAAAAAGACCTTCGAAGTGCTGTCGCTCTTGAACCCGCCGTTTCTCTGAGCGCTCTCTCCTGGTTCGCTGTTGAGCATCTGCCAGGCCATGTTGAAGAGGAGCAGTCCGCCCGCTATCCTGATGACGTGTATGGATATGTCAAGAAGCTTGAGAATCCACCCGCCTACAAGAAGGACGACCAGCAGCAGTATGAGCGTATACCAGCTTATTTTGCCTGCAAGCCGGTTCCTTTCGGATGCGGTGATGTCCGACGTCATATCGAGAAAAATCGGGGTCATAGCAGGCGGATTGACTATGGGAAAGAGGGCAAGAAAAGAAAAAGCGGCAATATTGATAAACTCGCGCGCCATAACATTCTCCTAATTAATGTTTTATATTCATAATCTTTTTGTCAATAAGCATTTCGTAGATTTCTTTTCTGGGCCTGTCATACAACTCATGGAGCATCTTTGCAGCATCGCGCTTTGAATACCCGTTATCAAGGAGCTCTTCGGCTTTCATCCTTATGTCGGGCATGACTTTCTTATCGTCCCGGCTTCCCCTTATTATAACTGTTATCTCACCTTTGGGTTCATTATCCTTGAAGCGTGAAATCACTTCTTCCAGTCTGCCGGCGGCATACTCTTCATGAACCTTGGTCAGCTCTCGTGCAATGCATACCTGGACATCCTCAAGGTGCTTCCTTATCAGTTCAAGGGTTGTAAGGAGCCTTCTGGGGGATTCATAGAAGACAGTTGTTTCATTGGAGCTCTTCATTTTTGCCAGCTCAGAGAGCGCCTCTGACTGTTTTCTCGGGAAGAAGCCTATGAAACGGAACTTATAATCAAAGCCGTATGCGCTGAGAGCCGTTATAAAGGCGCATGCTCCGGGCAGGGCGACGACATTGATGCCTCTGTTCCTTGCCTCAATGACAAGCATTGTGCCGGGGTCGCTTATAAGCGGTGTTCCCCCGTCGCTGACAAGTGCAATATTCTCTCCTGATTCAAGCTTCTCGATCAGATGAACGAGCTTTTTCTTTTCACTGAATTTCTCGTATGAAACGAGAGGCTTTTTTATCCCGTAATGAGTCAGAAGCTTGAGCGTGTGGCGTGTGTCCTCGCATGCGATAAGTTCAACCTCTGATAATATTTCAAGCGCCCTTAATGTTATATCCTTCAGGTTGCCGATAGGGGTTGGTACTATGAAGAGTGTTCCTTTCCCTTTTGATTCCAGCTTCCCGTTCATATCTCTCCGTTCATTTAAGGTTTTATTTGTTTTCTTTACTTTCCCGGGACGGGATAATGATGTATATGTCATCTGTTTTGAACAAAGTGAAGGATAAAAATGGATTCGCTTAAACGAGACAAAAACTTGCGTCCCAAAAAAATAGAGGCAACCCCGGAATACATGCGCAAGCTTTTCATAATGCCGAATTCTCCGGACAGGTTCATAGAATTCGGCGACCATCTTCTTGACATGATACATGATTTCTTCAAGGAGAAGGGTGGCATACACTCTTCCATATCGATGGAAGAACTAGGGAGAATCTTCAGCAATACGGAAATGCCTAAAACTCCGATGCTGGTGAAAGACCTTCTTGATGAGATAAAAAAGAATATTATCAAACATTCGGTTAAAGTCGCCAACCCTTATTATATAGGCCACATGACATCGGCCATTCCCTATTTCATGATCCTTCTCGAGATGATCGCCGTAAGTCTCAATCAGAACCAGGTCAAGATCGAAAGTGCAAAGGCCTCATCCTTTGTTGAAAGGGAATTTCTGTGCTGGATGCACAGGCTGGTCTTTAACAGGTCCAATCATTTCTATGAAAAAAACATCCAGAACCATAAGATTGCATTGGGAAATGTAACCTCTGACGGGACTATTGCCAACCTTACCGCATTCATGCTTGCCTGTGCCAAGGCCTTTCCGCCCGACGGGCACAAATTCGGCGGCATAAGAAAGGAAGGTCTTGTACGCTCACTTGCATATTATGGATACAGGCAGGCGGTAATCCTGGTATCCAAACGCGGGCATTATTCAATATGCAAATCCGGCGCTCTGCTGGGAATAGGGGAAAAGGGGGTCATCTTTTCTCCTGTTCATCCGTGCACGAATAATATCGACATCGATAAGCTGTGGCAGACCATTGAAAGGATACTGAAAGAAGACAAGGCCGTCGGAAGACCTACGAAGATACTCTCGATCGTCGGGATTGCAGGAACGACGGAAACCGGTAATATTGATAATCTGGAAGCGCTTGCCGACATATCAAAAGAGCTGGGTTCCCATTACCATGTGGATGCCGCATGGGGCGGTGGGGCACTCCTTATGGAGGGCGGAAAAGAGATGCTTAAAGGCATAGAGAAGGCCGATTCCGTAAGCCTCGATGCCCACAAGCTGCTTTATGCCCCCAACTCCATGGGTATCTGCCTTTTCAGAAATGAAGAAGATTCTGCATATCTCTATCACACAGCAAACTATATTATCAGAGAAGGGTCGGTCGACCAGGGCAGGTTCACTCTTGAAGGTTCGAGGCCATTTGCAAGCCTTAAACCGTGGGCTGCCCTCAAGATAATAGGCCGGAGAGGCTATGAACTGGTCTTCGAACATGCCAGACTGCTCCAGAATACCTTCGTGAAACTGCTTGATGAAGAACCTCTTTTCGAGCAGATGAACAGACCCGAGCTTTTCATAATCAATTACCGCTTTGTTCCGAAGGAACTGAAGAAGATGCTTGATAGGTGCATGAAAAATCCCAAAGAGCATGCATCCACCATAACCATGATCAACAATGTTCTTAACGAACTCAATATCGAACTTCATAAAAAAATAAGAGACGACGACAACTCATTTGTTTCGAGAACCCGTATAGAATCGACAATATATGCACCCCGAAGGATTGTTGTCCTGAGGGCGATCACAATCAATCCCAATACCGAGACCGACATGATAAGGCAGATACTCGACGAACATAAAAGGCTCGGCCAGGAAATATGGGAATCGAAGCATATCCTCAAGAATACCTTCAGGATATACAAGAAGCTGAACGAGACAGTGAACTGAGCCGGTTGTCCACCGCCGGATAAGCGTCCGTCTTTACACGGCGGAAACCAGGGTGTAAGAATTCCGTCATGGAAAGCAATGTCAGGGTTACTCAAATATGGCGGCATAACGGCGGGACCAGGATGGAAATACCGCTTTTTACGGCAGGGGTAAGCGCCGGTTTTCCTTCCCCGGCCGATGATTTCGTCGACCGTTCGCTTGACCTTAACGAGTTTCTGATAAAACACCCCGCTGCTACCTATTTCGTCAGAGTGGAAGGGACATCGATGACAGGCTCGGGCATACACCCCGGTGACATACTTATTGTAGACAGGGCGATTGAACCGTCTGATTCAAGCATAGTGATAGCGGTGCTAAACGGGGAATTTCTTGTAAAGCGATTCAGAAGGGACTCGAACGGATGCCGCCTCCTGCCGGAAAATCCTTCATATCAGGCAATAGAACTGAAGGAAGGCATGCATCTCGAAGTCTGGGGAGTGGTGACGTACGTTATCCATAAGACATGAAAAGAGTTTACGCCCTTGTCGACTGCAACAATTTCTATGTCTCCTGCGAGCGTGTATTCAATCCGAAGCTCAAGGGGGTTCCCGTCGTAGTGCTCAGCAACAACGACGGCTGCATAGTTGCAAGGTCGGAGGAGGCAAAGGCGGCAGGCATAAAAATGGGAGAGCCCCTGTTCAAATGCAGGATGCTTGCCGAACGCCATAATATAGTAGCACTTTCATCGAACTATCCGCTTTACGCAGACCTTTCGCACAGGGTCATGAGCATTCTCGAGGAAATGAGCCCTGGCATCGAAATATATTCCATAGACGAGGCGTTTCTGGACCTGACCGGAGTCCCTGACCCAGCAGATTATGCAAGAAACATCAGAAAGACGGTAAAAAAATGGACAGGCATACCGGTATCCATAGGAATAGGAACTACCAGAACGCTTGCAAAGGCCGCCTCAAAAAAGGCGAAAAAGGGTACGGGCGTGTTCGACATAAGGGAGAGAGAAGATGAAGTCCTCGGGGATATGGAAGCAGGTGATGTCTGGGGTATAGGCTACAGCCATTCGCTGGTGCTTAAAAAACACCGCATAAGGACAGCGCTTGAACTCAAAAATGCAAATGATGAGTGGGTGAGAAAGGTTCTCTCTGTATCGGGATTGAGAACGGTATATGAACTCAGGGGTACACCCTGCATCGGCTCCGGGACAGAGCCTGCTGCAAGGAGGTCGATTACATGTTCGCGGTTGTTCGGATGCAGACTCTACCGTATCGAGGAAATCAGGGAGGCACTGTCGTCTTATGTCAGCCGCGCCGCCGAAAAGCTGAGGGCAATGGATATGGCGGCGTCCGGCATCAGCGTATACCTTCTTGAAAATGAATTTGCTGACGGCAGATTCACTTCACGTGGCGCATCGCTGGAACTCCCTGAGCCGTCGTCATATACGCCCGAACTCATAATGTATTCCGTAAGGCTGCTTGAGAATATTTATCGTGAGGGTCCGGCCTACAGAAAAACAGGGGTTACCTTCACAGGTCTTGTTCCGAGGGGCAGTGTTCAGACAAGCCTGTTCGGTGCCATCGACAATCCGAAAAGGCTTCGACTTATGAAGACGGTGGACAGAATAAACGCCGAATGGGGCTCGGAAACCGTAACCCCGGCATCATCCGGGACGGGCAGGGATTGGCGCATGCGACAGGAGAAAAGGTCCAGGCGTTTCACGACATCATGGCATGAACTCCCTGTGGCAAAGACTTCCAAGTGAGTCATATAATTTTACTTATTCTTGAATGAGCCGATAAGAAGTGTATAATCATAGACACGTGGGGGAGATATTATGTTTGCAATGATAGTGAGGGATAATGTTTTTTTTCCACACAGCTCATTTTCCCTTAAAGTAAGTCCCGAGATGGCTGAACTCCTGAAGCTGCAGGGAGAGCTGGCTATTTTTTTCAAAACCCCGATGTCTTCTGGAGATATAGGTGTAAGATGCCTGGTCAGGGAAGCCCATGATGACACTGTCATCATAGACGGCGAATGCAGGGTCAGGTCCATGGAACGGATGGACGGCGAAATAGGAGACATACGTGTTACGGATGTTCCGGACTGGTATGAAAAAAACCTTCTGAACGAAGGACTAATCCAGGGGGTCAGGGCCCTGGTCAAGCTTGTGTTTCCCAATTCCGTCAACCTTATGAAAGAAAAGAATCCCGGCAATTTTGCAGATATGGTCGCTGCAAACATTGACCTTCCGATTCAGGAAAAGATGAGATTCCTGTACACACCCGACAGTATGACGAGGATAAAGCTCGTTTTCGGCTATCTCAACCGCATCAGTCCGAAGGCACAGAGGGCAAACAATTCGAAGGCGGGCAACCCAATGGCGGAAGAGACAAAAGAACTTGAGGAAAGGATCGAGAGGACTCCACTGCCGGAAGAGGCAAGAACAGCCCTCAACAAGGAAATGGGCAGGCTTAAATATATGCACCAGTATTCTCCGGAATATACGGTCAGCAGAAGCTATATCGAGTTTATTCTCGACATGCCGTGGGAGATAAGGACTCAGGATTTCATCGACATTGAAAAGGCGAAAGAGGTACTTGACAGGGATCATTTCAATCTCAAGGATGCGAAGGAAAGAATACTTGAGTTCCTGGCCGTTAAAAAGCTCAAGGCGGATTCGAAAGGATCCATCATATGTTTTGTGGGGCCTCCCGGTGTAGGAAAAACATCCCTTGGAAAAAGCATTGCCGAGGCGATGGGCAGAAAGTATATCAGGATGTCTCTCGGCGGAATTCGTGATGAAGCCGAAATAAGGGGCCACAGAAGGACATATATCGGGGCCATGCCTGGCAGAATCATCAAGGAAATCCAGCGTGCAGGGACAATGAATCCCGTGTTCATTTTGGATGAAATTGACAAGCTCGGAAAGGATTTCAGGGGTGATCCGGCATCGGCCATGCTGGAGGTTCTTGATCCCGAACAGAACTTTTCCTTTAAAGACAACTATATGGAAATACCGTTCGACCTTTCGCAGGTCATGTTCATAGCGACTGCGAACACAACGGAAACAATACCTGCAACACTTCTGGACAGGATGGAGATAATCGACATTGCCGGGTACTCGGATGACGAAAAGCTGAATATCGCAAAGCTTCATCTGATAAGGAAAAAGGCTGCCGAGTCAGGTCTTGAAAATGAGCCTATCATTTTTGATGATGAAGCCACGATGATGATCATAAACTCGTATACTGTCGAGTCGGGTGTACGCGACCTCGAAAGAAAGATTGAGAGTCTGTTCAGAAAAATCGCCAAGAGAAAGGCGTCTGATCTTGAAATTCCGGAACGTGTTACCTGCGAAATCGTCCGCGAATACCTCGGGCCCGTGACAAGATACAAAGAGCAGGCCATGAACAGCGACTGCATAGGCATATCGACCGGCCTTGCATGGACGCCGGCAGGCGGTGAGATTCTGCTTATCGAAGTATCATCGATGCCAGGCTCTGGTAAAATCGAACTGACCGGTAATATGGGCCAGGTCATGCAGGAATCCGCAAGAATAGCAATCGGATATCTGAAAAGCAGAATTGCAGACCTTGTGGTCGAACCTGTTGATTTTTCCAAAATCGATATACATATCCATGTCCCTGCAGGCGCCATATCAAAAGACGGGCCTTCAGCCGGTCTTGCGATTCTCTGTGCACTCCTTTCCTATTTCCAGGCCAGACCTGTAAGGAGCGACACGGCGATAACCGGCGAAGTGACCCTTTCAGGGCGTGTACTCCCTGTAGGCGGTATAAAGGAGAAGGTCCTTGCCGCAGAAAGGGCAGGCATAAGCAGAGTTATACTTCCTGCAAAAAATGAGGCGGACATATTGAAACTGACAACCGATGTATCCCTTAACCTGGAAATAATATATGTCAGCAGCTTTGGTGATGCCGCCCAGCTCTTTTTCAGGGATGAATTAACCTCTATACCTGTTTCAGCATAGAAAATCTTATTTTATGGGGGATGGTGCTATGGAAAAGGCCGTGATTCTCGCACGTGGTCTGGGCACCAGGATGAGGAGCCGGGATAATGATGCTGAAGTAAGTCCTGAACAGAATCATGTCGCCGATACCGGAATAAAGGCCATGATCCCTATCGGCAGGCCGTTTCTGGATTATGTGATAAGCGCGCTTGCCGATGCAGGGTATAAAAAGATATGCTTGGTTATCGGGCCGGGTGCGGAATTCGATCCTCTCAGGGATTATTACGGTTCGATAAATCCCAAAAGGGTGCTGATAAGTTTTGCCGAGCAGGAGAAGCCTGAAGGCACTGCCGATGCGGTTCTGGCTGCATCGGGATTTACAGGGGATGATGCATTCGCTGTAATCAATTCGGATAATTATTATCCTGCCGAAGCGCTCGTAGCCCTGAGACAATCCGATTCGTGCGCTACTGTCGCATTCGACGGTAAAGCGCTTGTCGAACATGGCAATATCCCTGCTGAACGCATATCAAAATATGCCCTGCTGGAGCCTGATGAAAAATATTATCTGAAAAGGATTATCGAGAAGCCTTCCGAAGAGTTCATGAAGGAGAATGCAGGCGGGATGTACGTAAGCATGAACTGCTGGAAATTCTCCAAATCGATATTTGAGGCCTGCCGCTCCATAAAGCCATCCATAAGAGGTGAGTACGAGATTGCATCCGCTGTTGAATACGCCATCAGCAATCTTAACGAAAAATTCAGGATGATACCTGTCAGGCTGGGTGTCCTCGATATGACGGGGCGTTCGGATATAAAGTCAGTCGATTCCTTTCTCAGGCATAAGGAGGTCAGCCTTTGAGTCCTTTTACATGCCTTTCAAAGTTTTCCAGATATGATGACTTCTATGACAGGCTTGTTGAAAAGGGCTTGAGCAGGAGGGCTTCTGTTTCAAAGGCCAACCTGTTTGCAATATGCTGTTCAAAACTTATCGAACAGGGGGCTGATAAGGACGCCGAATCCGTAATGCTTTTTGTTCCCGGTCGTATAGAACTTTTAGGAAAACATACGGATTACGCCGGCGGCCGGTGCCTTCTTGCCGCCCTTGAAAGGGGCTTCTGTTTTACAGCGGTAGGCAGGAATGACAATAAGATTAATATTTACGATATGTCCAGCGTCATGAAAACTTCATTCAACCTCGATGCAGGGCTTATCCCGGAGGCAGGGCACTGGACGAACTACCCTGTTACTGCAGCAAGGAGAATCGCCCGTAATTTCGGCCCTGATCTGAAAGGCGCAGACATCGCCTTTGCCAGCGATCTGCCTTCAGGATCGGGAATGAGCAGTTCGAGTGCTCTGATAACAGGCTTTTCGCTTTGCATTGCACACATCAACAGGCTGTTTGAAAAGCACAAGTTTGTTTCCAGCATTACTGACGGCAAATCTCTGGCTGGCTATCTCGGAGCCATTGAAAAAGGACACGATTTCGGAGGATTGCCCGGAGATATCGGCACCGGGACATTAACAGGCGGTGAGGATTATACAGCGCTCATGTGCTGTTCAAAAAACCGGTTCAGCCAGTATTCATTCTCTCCTGTTGTCCTTGAAAGGGAAATCCCGCTTCCTGACGGATATGTAATGGGCATTGCAACCAGCGGTGTAAAAGCCGGGCTGGCAGACAATATTCTGGAAAAGCACAAAATGATTTACATGCTCACATCGGTGCTGGTCGATATCTGGAACAGACATCACACCACTTTCTTTAATAACCTCAATGAGGTGCTTATGGATGCAGGTGTTGATTATATTAAAAAATCATTCCCGGCAATAATCAGGAAATCGCTAAAAAAGGGCGGACTCGATCCCATATACCTCATAAAGCGTCTTGAACAGTTCATAAGGGAAAGCATGGAAATAATCCCTGCTGCCGGAGATTCGCTGATTGACTGCAACATTGAGGAATTCGGAAGACTGGCTGACGAATCACAGAATCTCGGGGTAACGCATCTCGGCAACCAGACGCCCCAGACCATATTTTTAAACAAGGCTGCACGGAAACTGGGAGCACCCGCATCATCGGCTTTCAATTCAGGTCAAGGAGGTTCGGTGTGGGCGCTTGTCCCTGTTCAGGCTGCGGCCGAGGGTTTTTTCTTCGAGTGGGCGGATGAATACAGAAAGGCCTTTCCCGAAAGCATGAAAGACGCCGAGTTCTTTTCGAGCTGGCTGGGGCCTGCATCATTCAGGATTGAGGCCGCATAATCTGTAAAATCTGGCACAGGTCACAAGTTTAATTCCTGGTAGGAAATGATCAGCCGCTATTCGCTGCCTTTGTCCTTGTCTCTGATAAAGAGGATTTCATAAAGCTTCATGATGCCGAACCATAGCCACAGGAACGGCTCGAAGTTCGTGCCGAAACGCACCCCTCTTTTTTTCATGTCGTCTGAAATGGCATGCATTCTGTCCCTGAAATGTATAAAATTTCGATTTTCTTTTTGTGTCCAGCAGACCTCGGCATGAGCAAGCATCCTGGGGAAGGCTCTCTTTGTAAGTTTTTCAGGTGTAATCCATTCCCCCCATAGATTGGCCTCGGTTCCCAGAATATGATTTGCAAGATTTGTGGTAATGTTTTCAGGAACAGGTTCAAATGAATATACCTTTTCAACTGATGTGACTATATGGGGATAATCATAATAACAGTGCGTGGTAGGCGATACAATGGCATCATGTCCCGCTTCAGCTGCCACTAGAGCGAATTTGTGGTTTCTCCATGCCTGAACGATTGCCCCGTCAGGTATGAAATGAGTAACCTCGTCCCATGCGATCATTTTCCTGCCATGCTTTATGAGGATATCATTTACGCGAGAAACAAAATATGCATGAAGTCCTGTTTTGTCCTTTATTCCATTCTTGTTCATAAGAGATGTGCATGCATCATGGTTGAGCCAGTCACCGGCGACCACTTCATCGGAGCCTATATGAACAAAGGGGAAGGGGAAAAGCCCTGCGACTTCACCTAAAAGCCTGTCGATGAAATCATATACCGCCTCGTTCGACGCGCAAAGGGCGGATGCAAAAATACCCGGCCGCTGCCTCAGTTCCACAGGTTTTCCTGTGCAGGAAAGTTCGGGATAGGCAGAAAGCATTGCCGATGTATGGCCGGGCATGTCGATTTCCGGAAGGATCATTACATTCCGGTCTTCCGCATAGGCTATGATCTCGCGTATCTCGGACTGTGTATAATATCCGCCTTTTCCCCCGGAGAGGTGCAGCCTGGGAAAGATCAGACTCTCCATACGCCACCCCTGGTCATCGACCAGATGCCAGTGTAGGATGTTAAGTTTGAGTTCGGATATATGATCGATATATTCCTTGACCATACAGACAGGAAGGAAATTGCGTGCGGGATCAATCAGTGTTCCCCTCCAGGAAAATCGAGGGCTGTCCTCAATATGAACCTTCGGGACAACAACTGAACTTTTGTTTCGTATAATAAGCTGCAGCAGTGTCATGAATGCATTATGAAGCCCGGAATGCGAACCGGAGCTGATTCTGATAATATCCTTTACAGAGAGCCTGTAGGCTTCTTCCCGGTGCATGACATGTTCGATCACGATCGAAGGGGTTTCCGCATTCTCTCCTGAACCGGAAATCACACCTGCGTCAATACCGAAGCGTTCTTTCAATTTATCTTTGAAAACATAAGCCTTTCTTACCCATGCATCATCCGCTTGTTCAGGCAAAGTTATGATGATCTTTTTGCTAAAGCTCAGAAAACCTTCATCAGAAATGACTTTTTCAGGCCAGGGTATGATATTGTACGGGCTGCTCAAGTTGACCTCCTCTCACATTTAATAGAACTGCTCTCCGGAAATGGTATCCGCAACCTTTATAGCTGAAGAAAAACTGATGTCGCCGGAACAGCCGTCACCTCTGACGGTGTCACCCACGAAATAAAGCCCCTGGACGGTGTCGCATACAACCCGCGGCCTTTTGGGTTTGGACTGTCCCGGAGTAAGCACGTTGCCGTTCATGACATTGGCAACGATCTTTCTTTCTTTAACGATGTTCGGCAGAAACCCGGGGAAAAAATGAGAGATGGTCGACTTCAATTTTTTTTCTGTTTTCTCGGCAACAGCAGGATCACCGTCGTATTTCCATGGCAGCATGATTCCCCAGGTCGAAAGGTATTTATCCTTTGGCGTGAAGGAAGCATCCGTATTCGACTGGAATTTTGCCCATATCGGAATGTCAACACCAAGTATGCTTCCCTTGATGCTGCTTGCAGGACCATGCGTTATGAAATCAATTGAAAGGCCCGAACTGTTTTCCAGGTTCTTCGCATATGAAACCAGCTTGTTGGAAAGCAGCGAGTTGTCGATAATGTCCAGAAGAAGAGGCAGTCTTGCTGCGAAAACAACCCTGTTTGCATTATAGATCCCATTATTTGTTACCACTCCCCTGACATGTCCGTTTTCTACAATTATTGAAACAGCCTTTTCTTCAAGCCTTATTTCTCCTCTTTTATCTATATGTTTTTTCAGCTTCTTGAAAAGCTGTGCTGAACCGCCTGCAGGTTCACCAACACCGATTCCTGCTGCTAGCGCCCTTTGGAGAAAATCTATAACCTCTCCGGCGCTGACCTTTGTAGCATCGGGACACATGACGGTCATGCCGAAAAACGATAGGAATTCCTCGACCTCTTTATTGTTGAACCATGTACGGTAAAATTGAAGTAAGGTCTTCTCATACCAGTCATGGGGATGCGCTTTTTTTAATTTCAGAAGAAAAAGCAGCAGCGTGAACCTTGCCTTAAGGCTCAGCATGGGGGTTGAGAGAAATTCCAGAGGACCCCGTGGCCTTTCCCAGACTTTTCCCTTGAATATCAATTTTGAATCCCTGGCTTCCGGGATAAATTCGATCTCTTCACCAAGTTTTTTGAATACCTGATTTGCAATACCTTTATGTGCAAGCCTGTGTGAATGGGCGCCGTATTCCCATGTATAGCCGTCACTGTCCTTGAAAGATGCAGCCCTGCCGCCTTTAAGCGCAGAGCCTTCGAGAACAAGAATCTTCTTGCCATATTCTCCGAGCAGCGCCGCAGTACTCATACCTCCATAACCAGCCCCTATAATTATAACATCATACATGATTCTTACCTCCTGAATTACAATTTAATTAATATGATTATTATACTCCGCAATTCAGTAGGAATATATATTTAATATGAAAAGTTGATGGATTTATTCGAGATAATTTATGAAAAGGCCGTGACATCAATATATCAATGTACACGGCCTTTCATAATAAAAGGATCAGATTATTTCTATCGCTGTCGCCATTCCTACACCACCGCCACCGCAGATGGTTGCGAGTCCGAGATTTTTACCGCGATTTCTCATCCCGTATAAGAGCGATACTATTATACGGCAGCCTGTCGAACCCACAGGATGGCCCAGACCGATGCCTGAGCCGTTGAGGTTTGCCCGGTCTCTTTTGAATCCGAGGTCCCTTTCGCATCCGATATACTGAGATGCAAAGGCTTCGTTAAGCTCTATAAGCTCAAAGCTGTCGATGGTCAGTTTCGGGTCATTCTTCAGAAGGTTCTTGACTGCTGGAGTGGGACTCAGGCCCATTACCGAAGGATGGCATCCGCCACGGCCGACCGAGCGGATTTTAGCGAGCGGCTTCAAGCCAAGTTCTTTTGCCTTGTCCGCGCTCATGATGACCATCGCCGATGCGCCATCGTTGATGCCTGATGAATTGCCTGCGGTTACCTTGCCTATTTTGGGAATGAATGCCGGCGGAAGGTCTGCAAGGTCCTGCATGGTAAGCCCGGGTCTGAAGTGTTCGTCTTTGTCGAATATTACAGGCGGTTTGCCCTTCTTTTTGCTGGGTATTTCAATAGGGACTATCTCTTCAGCAAATGCACCTTCTTTTGTTGCCCTTTCCGCACAGTTGTGGCTTTTCAGTGCCACTTCATCCATTTCTTCCCGTGTTATGCCGTATATCGCTGCTATGAATTCCGCTGTCTGGCCCATGATGTAGGGCTTTCCCTTGAACATATCGAATAGCGGCGTGTCTTTTGCCGGGCTGTCATCTGAAAGCGGCTGTACATACGAACCGCAGTGAAGTCCTCTTATAATGCAGTCGACAAGGGTTTTGTCCTGAAGCCTGCAACCCCAGCGGGCCTCAAGCGATGCGTAAGGAACACCTGACATGTGCTCCATGCCGCCGACAAGAACCGTGTCAGCCATGCCGGCCTGTATCATGGCCATGCCGCTTGCCGTGGCTTCCATTCCCGAAGGACATACCCTGTTGATTGTAACTGCCGGAACAGTAACAGGGATACCTGCAAGAAGAGCTGCCGTTCTTGTTGAATTGAGGGTGTTCACATGCTCCATGCAGCATCCGAAACGGACATCATCGATGGTTGAGGGATCAATTCCCGCCCTTTTGACGGCCTCCTTCATTACAGCTGCACCGAGATCAGCCAATATTACATCTTTTAACGTACCGCCGAATGTTCCGATTGCGGTCCTGCATGCCGAAACAATAACCACATCCTTCATGAAATCTCCTTTCTTCCCATTAGTGTTTTATAAGTGGGAGACAGCATGTGTCCCCTCATGTTTAAAATGAATTATCATTCATTTTAAACTTATAACGTAAATGATTTTGCGGGTAAAGCAATATCTGAGTAACAGACATGCTTATGCTCGCAGGGTAATCATGCTGGGACGGATAAGGGAAGGGTGAGGTGCTTTTTTTACCCCTCCCCTGACATACACCTAATTGGTTTGAGTATACATCTTCTCTATATCGCTTTTGAACTTTTCATAAACAACGCGGCGTTTCACCTTCATTGTGGGCGTTAATTCGCCTGTTGAGATATCGAAGGGGTTTGCGAGTATCCTGAAGGTCCTAATCTGCTCAAACCTTGCAAGTCTTGCATTAACAAAATCGATCTCTTTCTGTATCAGGGATTCGATTTCGGGCAGATTCACAAGCTCCTGGATGGAATTATACGGTATGTTCTTACCCCTCGCGAATTTTTCGAGTGCACGGTAATCGGGAATTATGAGTGCGGAAATGAACTTTCTGTTGTCGCCGACAAGACAGACCTGGTCGATATAGGGCCTTGCTATCAGAGACACCTCGATAGGGTGGGGTGCTATATTCTTTCCGCCTGTGGTCACGAAGAGTTCCTTTTTCCTGTCCGTAATCTCGAGGAATCCGTCGGAGTCGAACCTTCCGATATCGCCAGTCTTGAACCATCCGTCATCGGTGAATGCTGCTGCTGTTTCTTCAGGCATGCGCCAGTATCCCTTGAATATCTGCGGCCCTTTAACCAGCAATTCTCCGTCTTCAGCGACCTTTTCAATGGTGCCGATTACCGGCCGGCCGACAGTTCCCGGTTTTACGCGCATCTTATATACAAGAGTATAATAGGTCAGCGCCAGCTTGAGTCCAAGCGCCGGGTGGGAATAAGGTGATATTCCCTTTGACTGGCATACAACCATAAGCTCCGTCGTCATATCTATGAGACTTTTCCTGATCCATTTACGTAAAGGTGTTTTAGGTGCTTCATCGATGAATGCGGGTTCGTTGAAATTTATCACAGGACTTGTTTCTGTAAGCCCGTACCCTTCGTTAAGCTGGATTCCCAGTGAGCGGAAGAACGTGCAGACCTCTTTTGAAAGCTTTCCTCCTCCCGAAAGGGCCAACACCAGACGGTCGAGGCCCATTAGTTCGCGGATTCTGTTGAAAACAAGGTTATTGGCCTGAGCAAAGGCGATCAGCTGGAAGATATTCATCTTTTTGCCGGTGGCCATGCTGTCGCAGTAAAGCTTTCCGATTTTCATCGCCAGGTCGAAGATCTTGCGGTAAGGCTTTTTCTGTTTTGCTACCGCTGACTTGACTCTCTCGAATGACTTCTCAAAAAACATGGGTATTGACGTAATGATATTTGGTCTTATTTCAAGGAGGTCCTCCTGAAGTGTTTTATAATCCCTGGCAAATGCCAGAGTACCGCCCAGATACAGCCCTGATACATGATAGTCGCTTGTCCTGGCATATGAATGGCACAGGGGCAGGTGTATGAGCGAAACAAGATGCAGTTCCAGCTCCTTCTGCCTCCGCATCATCTCGGAGTTTGTACATTGAATAATATTTGCCATCCAGTTGCCCTGTGAAATGACGACCCCTTTGGAAAGTCCTGTCGTGCCTGATGTATATATGATCGATGCAATATCATCGGGTATTACACGCTGTATGCATTCTTCAATTTCGGCGGCGCTTATTTTTTCTCCGAGCCTGAATGCCTCATTGAGCGAATATGAATTATCAGGCCTTTCACCGTCAAAAGGTGTTATGACGATAACTGGAAACCTTTGAAGTCCTTCGCATGCCGTATTGATCTTGATGGCCTTATCGACTGTTGATACTATTGCAAGTTTCGGTTCGCAGTTCCCGATCATATGAACAAGCTCATCCATTGAAACCGTCGGATAGAACGGGACGCCTATTGCACCGCATGCCTGGATCGCCTGGTCAGCTATAATCCAGCGCGGCCTGCTTTCCGAAAAAATTACAGCCCTGTCCCCCCTTCCGAGCCCAAGGGCCCTGAGTCCCCTGGCCAGTGCAATGACTTCATTTCTGGCTTGTTCCCATGTAATGGATGAATAGGTTTGCGACGGGTTGCCGTCTTCATCGAACTTTCCCATCAGAAAAACATGCCTGCTGCCAAAATGCAGCGCCTGTGAGTGGAACAGCCCGCAAAGAGTATCGTTTCTGTAAGACAATGTACGCCTCCTTAATGAATAATTATTATTTCAAAATAAAAGTCCGGTTTATAATCCGGACTTCATTTCTCTTTTTTCAGCTTATTGTAGAGAAGTCTTGAAAATCTCTGATGGCAACGATTTTCAGCCATGGCATTCTTGTCGCGGTCTGGGTCCATGACAAGAACATCCTCAAGGATTTTCATGGCCTCTTTCTTTTTGCCCTTGTACGCGAGCACGTCGGCTTTTGCGTAAGGTATATAGAGATAGTCAGGATACAGCATCATTGCCAGATCGAGGGATATCATCTCGTTTTCGAGCGATACGCCTGCTATGCCCATGCCTTTTTCAGCAAGCCATCCTGTATTCGTGATCATGGTGCCCAGTGTCAGGTTCGGACCGAAATAATAATAAAGAGAATTTTCATATGAACAGAAGAGCAGAAGCCCTACAAAGGTTGTTAAATATTTTGCCTGAGTCAGAATATTTGCATACTGAAGAGACCTGGCAAGATTCAGCTGGTACCAGTATGTGGCAGGTACGCTGTGGGGAAGCAGCCTTTTCGCTTTCTCACCGTACTGCGTGCCCTTTTTATAGTAAGGCATTGCCTTGGAGTCATGCATGTCCATGGACGACCAGTATTCGCCGAGATAATAGTTCCCCCTGCATGCCCAGACCTGGACCATTCCGTCACCGGGATTTTGAGCAGCCATTTCATCAAGCATTTTTACTGCGGAGACGGCCTTTTCAATATCGTTTCGTTCCTGCCACAGCTCATAAAATTTATCCCAGCCGGGCTGGTTGGGCATAAGCGGCAGTGCTTCTCCGGTTGGAAGAGGGACAACGGATTTTATCCATTGTCCGTGTTTAGCCATTATTTCATTATAACTGTAAATATTTGGGACAGCGTCGATCAGCAGCTTGAATGCGGTTATGTTGTCCTTGTCGATTCCATGAGCCTTGACACAGTATGCTTCCGAAAGTTTGTAGTCGGAACTTTTATTGTGACGCTTTCCCTTTATGCTGTAAGCCTTTGAAAGCCAGAGATTAACCTCGAGATTATTGGGATTCTTCTGCTCTATGCCCTTTAAGCAGGCAATTATCTGGTTTATGTTTTTCCCGTCCCAGTGCTTGTCCCAAAGGGTTCTGAACGTTGCCCAGCCGGGATCGTTATTGGGAATTGGAATGTCCATATCCCAGACCCCAGCCTGGGAAGCAGTCAAAAGAAAGAAAAACATTACAAAAAATAAAGCAGATGTTTTAATTCCAAATGGCAGAGACTGAAAATTCATAAATAATTCCTCCTTGATATTTGAAAGACCTAATACTTGGCCTGATGATATATCAACGAAGATCGCATTTTTACAAATAATAAGTTATTGAAGATTTTCGTCAAGCATGTAATCGTAAAAATATACAATTTAATTAAGAGTTTACAGGTGATACTTGTAAACTAAATTTACATTGATTGTAATATTCACAATCAGATTGGAGGTAAACAATGAGTGTTCTTGAAGGAATCAGGGTTATAGAACTTGCACAGTTCATATCAGGTTCGCGATGCACCCAGATTCTTGCGGACATGGGGGCCGAAGTTGTCCATGTGGAACCGCCTGAAGGTCAGACTCTGAGGATAATATTCGGACTGGTGCCCGGTGCGGAAAGGGGTTTCTCGGTATTCAACAGGAACAAGTACGGGCTGGCGATTGATTTCAGAAAACCCGAAGGCAGTGATGCCGTAAGGCGGCTTGTCAAGGAGACGGATGTATTCGTGCATAATCATGTTCCAGGTTCACTCGAGAAATATGGTCTCGGCTATGATGATCTGAAAAAAATAAAAAAAGACATTATACATGTATCCATCTCCGGATTCGGCGAGACAGGCGTTAATCCCGAAAGGGTTGCTTTTGACATAATAACCCAGGCCACATCAGGACATTTCTGGAATGATCAGAAAGGACTCAGAACACCTTCAAATTACTGGGCGGATCTTACGGCAGGCGCTTATGCAGCCAACGCCGTGCTGCTTGCCCTGATTAACCGGATGAAGACCGGCAACGGCCAGCACATAGACATGTCGATGCAGGATGTACTCTATTTCTCGAATTACAGGGCCATGCTGGATAGAGCGATCGGGCCCTCAATGGAAGATGCGAACAAAACGCTCGGCAGGATGCCGAGGGATGTGCTCAATTCGGACGACCGCATGCCGTTTTACGGTTTTTTCAGGACCTCGGACGGTAAGGTCGCAATAGTGGCGATAACATCCAGGCAATGGAAAGACCTTTCTGAAATCGTGGGCAGGCCTGAACTTCAAAATGATCCGAAGTACAACAACCTTATTTCCCAGATACGCAATCACAACGAGGCGGTTGCAATAATTGAAGAATGGACGGTTCTGCACACATCGGCTGAGGTTGTAGAAAGTCTTGAAAAAAGGAAAATCCCCTGCGGAACAGCATATACCTGCGAGCAGGTGAACTCGGATGAAAATCTGAAATCACGCGGTATGCTGACAAAAATAACCCACCCGCAATTCGGTGAAGTAGATATTCCCGGAATACCGTACAAGTTCTCGGATACTGCCGGTTCTATCAGAATGCCGGGGCCCGGTCTGGGTGAGCACAATCTATTGATATTGAGAGACTGGCTCGGTTATACCGATCAGGAACTGGATGAACTCAGAGAAAAGAAAATAATAAATTGATACCTCAGTTGTCGAGGACATAAAGAAAGCCGACCTCGATCTTGATACTGTTTTCCCGGGGCGGGAACGGGCTTGCATCAAGTACTGCCTTTGACGAGACGGCATCTAAGATTTTATAGCCCGAGCTTTTTTTCACCCTCAATGAAGTGACCCTGCCGGAACTGTCTATAATAAAAGTAATTTTAACATATCCGTGTATGCCTTCATCTGCAGCTTCCTGGGGATATTTATAGTTGATAAAAATTTTCCCCTTGACCTTTCCGTAATAGCTGAGGTTGGCCTTATTGCTCGGGTCGTCAACGGGCGCTTCGTTGATCCTGTCAGACTGTTCTTCATTATAGTCGGATTTTTCAGTTTCTTTTGAATCAGGTTTCTCTTCCTGAGCTGTGACATTAAAATCCGTCCGGCTTGCTTTTTCGGATTCGGACTGTCCTTTAACCGCCGGAGAACCGACTAGGGAAACTTTGATTATCCCGGGAGGTGCAATAATTCCAAACCTTTCCATGAGATAAAACGGAACCAGGACTGCCATATGAATGATAATGGAAACCGCAAGGCATGCATAGAACCTGTTCATAAGTATTCAATTTACCGGCAGGGTGAAACAGAGTCAAGGTGTGATGCAGATAAACTGACCTATTGGAATTATGCTACCTGCCGATTATAAGCCTGTGCGGGTCGATTTCATCGCGCAGGATTTTAAGTTCCTGTGCGGTAGGCGACTTTGTGACAAAGATTTTAGGGGCCTTGAGCAGTTCGAATCCGCAGTTCTTCTGGATATCATCGAATGTACAGCCGGGATTGACCGATATCACCCTCATGCGTTTGCTCTCGGGCTCGAAGTCCATCACGGCCATATTGGTTATAACCCTGTAAGGCCCGGTACCCGGCGGCAATCCTTTTTCCGTACGCGAATTCCCGCCCTGAAGCCAGCCGGGAGTTGTCATGAAATCGAGCTTTTCTACAAAACGACTTTTTTCCTGCACCGACATAATGATAGTGCGCCAGCAGAGGGAGGCGAAGTCATTCGCGCCACCGCTGCCGGGCAGCCTTATGGACGGTTTCCTGTAGTCGCTGCCCAGCATGGTTGAATTGATATTTCCATACATGTCTATCTGGGCGCCGCCCAGTATTGAATAGTCCACAAGACCGCGGCTGCATGCCTGCATTATTTCCATTGTGCCGCCCGCCATCACGGCCCTGTTGAATGTCCTGGAGTCTCCGACCGAAACGGGCATTTCAAGCAGTACAGGGTCTGTTCCGCCGGATTCGAACATAATCACCAGGTGAGGGGCCAGGGTCTTCTGTGCAAGCATTGCAGCTGCGCATGGCGCTCCGGTTCCGATTCCGGCAGTGTACCCGTTGCCCAGTTCACGGGCCGCAACACAGATCATCAGCTCCATGATATTATAGTCCCGCATGGTGGGATTCCTCCTTATGAAGCATCAGTTCTCTGGCCCTTAATTCTTTAAGCCTTCCTGTACCTCCGTTTATCTGGATGTACGCTGCATGATCCTGACACTCATATATATTGCGCCTTAGAAATGCCCTGAATTGAGCGTCATCATGCTGAAGGGAAAGCCACTCTTTCAAATGCTCTTCATCTGAAAAGTATTCATAAGGCATGCTTCCGGGATATGCCCCGTAAGGCACTTCGCATACGGCATCTGCAAGGTAATAGGGGATGACGGTATCCATCGGGTTTCGCCTTATTTCATCATTGGGAATAATGCGCTCGGCCGTGATGATCAGTTTTTTTGCCGCCCGGGCGAGATCATCGTCCGAAAAGAGGCTTCCCCTGATGCGGCAGTTGCCGTAGATATCCGCCTCATGAACATGTATCACAGCTACATCCGGATAGAGTGCGGGCTGCATCACAAGCTGCTTGCCGGTAAAGGGGCATTTAATGATTTTTGCAGCCGAATATTTGAATGTATCGGTAGCCATCATGTTTCTCGCAGTTATAAAAGGCATGCCCATGGCGGCTGCCTTCAGACGTGCAGCCATGCCGAAGTTCGACCACTCGCAGATCCTTACACGTCCGCTTTCAAGATATCTGCGTGCGCACAGGCTGATACCTCTGGCCTCCATGCCCGCGGCGCATGCCATGTCGACACGGTCGAAGACTTCACCTGCCGCCAGCACCTGAAAATCATGAGTGGACGCGTTTCCTGCAAATCCCATATTTTTAAGTCCCTGTCTGACGATTTCATTGCAAGCCGCCAGCGGTGTCCGGTTGGACCCGAAGCCCCCGATTGCAAGATATTCACCGTTATGAATGAACCTCTTTACAGCATCCTTGAGGCTCATCTGCTTGTTTGTCTTATTTCGTGATTTGCCGCGGAAATATTCCCGCGCTTTATCGGGATCGGGGTCAGTAAAAAGTTCTCCGGTACCTTCTTCTAATATGTCCATGTTCACCCGCTCCCTGTTCAGATTTTCTTTTTTGCGGAAATCTCGTCATGGATTCCCATCTTTTCATCAAAGAATATCCTTTCATCCATGAGACGCATATCAGGTGCGATGTGAGGAACAAATTCCATCTCGTCAAGCACGTCGCGTTTTAGGTCAAGCCCGGGAGCGATTTCCGTCAATGTTACGCCTTCGTCCCTGAGTTCGAATACGGCGCGCTCCGTTATATAAAGCACCTTCTGCCCGGTCTCCCGTGCATATTCGCCGCTGAACGTGATCTGTTCGACATTTTCGACAAATTTCTTTCCGCGTCCCTGTTTGACGACCTTCATTCTGCCGTCGGTAACTTTGACTTCGGAGCCGACCGTAAGCGTACCTATGAACATGACTTCCCTGGCATTCTGTGTGATGTTTATAAACCCGCCGCAGCCCGCCATCCTGGTACCGAATCTGCTGACATTGAGATTGCCGTGCCTGTCTGTCTGGGCCATCCCCAGAAACGCCATGTCGAGGCCGTTTCCATCATAGAAATCAAACATGTATGGCTGGTCGATTATTGCCTGTGCGTTTGCCGAGGCGCCGAAGCTGAGTCCCATGGCAGGCACCCCTCCGATCGGCCCTGACTCCACTGTGAGAGTGAACAGATTGTGTATGCCCTCTTCGGCGGCAACGGCGGCAATTCCGTCCGCCATCCCTATGCCGAGATTTACTATCGCACCTGGTGTCAGTTCCATTGCCGCCCTGCGGCTGATGATCTTGCGCGTCGTGAACGCCATGGGTTCCATATTTTCCATAGGTGCGTAAATTTCGCCTGTATAGGTTGGATTATAGACTTCAAGGAAGGTCTGCCAGTGGTTTTCGGGTCTTGCTACAACAACCGCATCGACAAATATTCCCGGTACCCTGACATCCATGGGCCTGAACCTTCCGTTCTCTGATATTCTCTCTACCTGGGCGATTGTTATCCCGCCCGAATTTCTTGCCGCCTGCGCCATGGACAGCATCTCGAGCGAAGTGCTTTCCTTCTCCATGCGGATGTTTCCCTGCTTGTCGGCGGTCGTGCCGCGGATGAGCGCCACGTTTATCGGAAATGCCTTGTAGAAGAGGCGCTCCTGTCCATTTATATTGATGAGCTCGACGAGGTCTTCGGTGGTCCTGGCGTTTACTTTGCCGCCTTCAAGTCTTGGATCGACAAATGTTTTGAGCCCGGTGTGCGTTATAAACCCGGGGCGTTTGCCCGCAATTTCACGAAACAGGCATGAGATTGCGCCCTGAGGGAAGTTATATGCCTCGACCTTGTTTTCCAGCGCCATTTTACCGAGTTTGGGTGCCAGGTTCCAGTAGCCTTCGATCACCCGTTTGATCAGGCCCTCATGCGCCAGATGGTTGAGCCCTTTGTCTTTTCCGTCTCCCTGACCGGCTGCCCCTACAATGGTCAGGTTCCTGGGACGGCCTTTTTCAAGGAATATTCGTTCAATACCGGATGTAAGCTCTTCAGGGTGGGCATTGCCCACGAAACCGCCTACGGCAACTGTATCACCGTCTTTGATCAGTCCGATCGCCTGCTCCACGCTCATGATTTTGCCTGACATGTCAGCCTCCATAGACAAGCTTTATAAGCTCGAATATCTTGTCATCCCGCCATTTGACAAAATCCTTGAAGCTGCGGCCTTTCATCTCTTCCTTAATGCCTTCGATTAGCTTTTCCTTCATCGGTTCGGTTATATAATTCCAGGTTGTCAGCTCCTCCCAGATTGCCTTGAATGTCGTGTTGCCGATGCCGTCGATGAAGTGGCCGACGCCCCCGTCTTCTCCTCCGCCCAGATGGTAGATCATGTGCGAACCCATAAGCGCCCATCTGAGCCCGGGGCCTGCATAAAGCGCCTTGTCAACATCTTCCACACTGGCGACTCCGTTTTCCACAAGGTCGATGGCTTCGCGCCACAGCGCTACTGCAAGCCTGTTGCCGATGAATCCGGGCACCTCTTTTTTAACAAGGACGGGTATCTTGCCGAGATGTTCCATGAATCTGATGCTGGTCTTGACCGTGGCATCGGACGTATCCCTGCCTGGTACGATTTCGATCAGGGGAATAAGGTGCGGCGGATTCCATGGATGGGTAATGACGCACCTGTCCTTGTGTTTTACCGATTGCTGAATTTCGCTCATGCATAAACCCGAAGAGCTGCTCCCGATTATTGTCGAAGCAGGAGCATGGCGGTCGATCTCTTCGAATACGGGCTTTTTGATTTCATATGTCTCGCCTGAACATTCCTCAATGAAATGGGCATCGCTGACGGCCTCTTTGATCTCCGAAACAAACCTGACCCGCTCAACAGCCTGGTTGCGGTCTTCTTTTGTCAAAACCCCTTTTTCAACAAAGAAATCGAGGTTAGAGCAGACCTGTTGATATCCCTTTTCCCTTGTTTCAGGTCTTCTCGAATAGGCCGTAACCCGGTATCCTTTCTGTGCGAAAAGAGATACCCAGGCGGAGCCGATCACTCCTGTGCCTATTACTGCAACCCTTTCAATTCCATCCATTCCAGATACCTCTTATGAAGATAAAATATTGCTTATTAAGAAAAGATATTCGCAGGCCCGATTTATCAGGCTGCTTTAGCAAGTTTTTCGGCTTCTCTGGTATGAGCACCCCATGGATTGATATCGGGATTTTCCTTGCAGCCCGGGCAGAAATATTTCGCACTCAGGTCTTCAGCGCCCGAACCCCAGATTTCAAGTGTGATGCACTCCTTGCATATCGGTCTTCCGCAATGATCACATGTTGTTGTTGCCGGCTCTTTCCCGCATGCGATACAGATGTTCTTTTTAACAGGTTTCTTCATCTGAGTTCCTCCTTTTCAGTTGGATAACTCTAAGCCAGATGCATGCCAAAAATCAGAGGAATTGGAATAAAAAATATAACTCTTTGATATTGCGTAATATCTAATTTATTAACGATCCGGCAAAAATGCGGTTTATGGTATGGCTGCCGTATAAACACCCCCGAGTTTATGGTGTGTTTATACTTATCAGAGGAAAAGGCTGCCGCAGGTTCATGCGCCTTATTTTATCAGCCCCTTGTATCTTGCATATCTGACCATGCAGCTGAACGCATAGACGGCACGTTCTGGCGTGGGATAGGATGGAACGCCGAGTTTCATGAAGCCTTCATGCACATGTCTGGCCTCTTTTTCTGTGCCTCCGTAATAGCTTACGAAAACGGGCTTGTGAGGGTGGGCCCTTATGATGTCGCCGAAGGCTTCCTCTATATCGTATATGGTTTCTGGCATCAGAACGAAAATGATCATGACTGCGTCGATGTCATTCTGATCCAGTAGGCACGAGGCTATATGGCTCATTGTTTTTTTTGATCCATGCTGTTCGGTTGCAGACCAGATGTCTACCGGGTTCCTGACCGGGGCCCATGACGGCATCACCTCGCCGAGCTTTTTAAGCGTTTCAGGCTTCAGTTCCGGCAGTTCAATCCCGTGCTCGTCACATGCATCAGTTGTCACAACGCAGCCCATGCCGGTGATAGACAGAACTCCCATTCTGTTGCCTTTCGGCAGGGGCAGGGCTTCAAAGGCCGCCAATGTGTCGAAGAAGCTTTCGGAATCGTGAGTGCGAACGAGTCCGGTCCTTCTGCATACGGCATTAAAAACCTCGTCCGAACCTGCAAGAGAACCTGTATGGGACGCAATCGCCTGAGCACCGGCCTCTGTCCGTCCCGACTTGATTACAACTACCGGTTTTTTCGAGCTGGCTTTTGCCGAAGCCCTTATGAACCTCTCGCCATCGCTCACCCCTTCCAGGTACATGCCGAGCGTGGTCGTATTTTCATCGGTTGCCATATATTCTATCAGGTCGCATTCGTTTATATCGCCCTTGTTCCCGATACAGGCTATCTTGGATATTCCGAAGGGTTTCATGTCCGCAATCCATCTGCCCCAGCCGGATGAGAACACCCCTGACTGGCCTATCAGGGAAACCCCTCCCGGCATGATGGGTTCGAGACCGACTATGGATGTTGCAAGGCCTGAAGCAGGATTGATCGTCCCGATGCTGTTCGGGCCCATCAGCCTTATCCCGGCCTTCTTTGTCTGCTCGACGATTTCCTCCTGTTCGAGTGCTCCTGCATGGCCGATGTCGGAATATCCGCCGGTGCTGAGGATGACAGCCTTGACTCCTTTTGCTTCGCAATCTGCAATGGCCTCCTTCACGGCGGCCTTGGGGATTACTATCATAGCAAGGTCGACAGGGACTGGGATGTCTCTGACAGATTTGTATGCCTTGAGGCCGAGTATTTCATTGACTGACGGATTTACCGGTATCAGTTCGCCCTTGTATCCCGCCCTGATGATATTTCTCAATATAATGTTGCCGCCTTTTCCATGGGTGCGGGATGCGCCTATCAGGGCAACTCTCTCCGGATTGAAGAACGGGTCCACTGTCCGGCTGTCAAAAACTTTCCTCTTTTTTCCGGCAGGTGAGCCACTCAACCTTACAAGGGCATCTACTGCCACTGCACTCTCAGGTGTTGCAATGAGCGGGTTGACGTCTATTTCAAAAATATCTTCCCTTTCGGCCATAAGCCTTGAGATGCCGACCAGGCATCCGGCGATCTTCTCTATATCGGCGCCTTCCTGTCCCCTGAAACCCTTGAGGAGGGACGCCCCCCTGAGGCTTTCGAGCATTTTCATAGCCGTCTTTTTATCTACCGGGGCAAGTTCTATGGATGTATCCCTGAAGACTTCGGTGAATATACCTCCGAACCCTGCAAGAATAACCGGCCCGTAAACAGGATCGCGTCTGGCACCGATTATGAGTTCGATCCCTTTCCTGGCCATCTTCTGTATCAGGAGGTTTTTACCCGGGAACCTTTCTGAGAGTTCCCTTGCCGCTTTTTTCATTTCATCAGAACCGGCGATATCAAGGATAACTCCTCTCATCTCTGTCTTATGAAGAATGTCGGCCGAACAGACTTTCAGCGCTACAGGATAGCCCATCTTTCCGGCCGCGGCATATGCCGATGAAACATCATGGCAGAGGGCCTCTTTTATCACTTCTATTCCGTATTGCTTCAGCAGATTCTTGCTCTCGAATTCATCGATTGTCATTACATCGTTTCCCTTCATGGGTTCCCGTCCTTTTGATTAAAATATATTAGGATTTTTATGTAAAGGTCAGAAAAGCCTGACAGAAACCATTTGAATCACCTTAAGGATTTAAGTGTCAATAAAAACATTTTTTCAGTCAGGAGATTTAAGTTGCCTAGTCTTTGTTACATAGTCTAAATATTTATGGAAACGGTGCTGGGTATTAATTATGATGAGAGACAATGAAAATAAAATAAGGGTTATCCTTGTCGGTGGCGGGAAACTTGCCGGCCTGATATACTCTGTTTTTAAAGACCGTTACGACTTTATCGGCTATGTCGATGATGTTTTCCGGTGTGCATATGTTGAGTCGACTTATGGACTTAATAATCTCGGCACAAGTGATGATCTGCCGCAACTTGCTGAATCAGGGGCTCTGGCAGTTGTTGCCATCATGGACGTTGCCGCACGCAGGAAGTACGGAGATCTCCTGAAAAAAGCCGGATTCACTCTGGCCAGCCTTATAGCAGAGACTGCAATTGTCTCGGCGGACGCAATCCTCGGTCAGGGTTGCATTATCAGGCATAATGCAGTGGTTTCACCCCAGGTAAGACTTGGAGATAATACGGTGGTCTCGGACGGGGTTTATGTGGGGCATGATTCAATCATTGGTGAAAATGTTTATATCGCCCCGGGGGTCAATATCAACGGAAGCGTTACCATAAACAAGAATACCTTTGTGGGAACCGGGGCCGTTATCCTGCCTCATGTTAAGGTAGGTGAGGATTGCATCATCGGGGCCTCATCATGTGTCCACAAAGACGTGCCTGACGGTACAACCGTCTCGGGTGTTCCGGCCAAATCAATGGCCTCACGCCGCCGTGCACCCGAAGTAAGCGTTATCATGGCTGCCTATAACCATGAGAAGTACGTGGCTCACAGCATAAATAGCGTGCTGTCTCAGACATACAAGGATTTCGAGTTCATCATTATCGATGACGGGTCAAACGACGGCACGGCTCAGGAGATTGCAAGATTTGACGATCCGCGTATAAAGGCCACTTTCTCCGCTCATAATGCCGGAATGATCTTTACGAAAAACAAGGGCATCGATCTGGCGGAAGGGAGATACATTGCCATTATTAATTCTGATGACGCCTACATGCCGGATAAACTTCAGAAACAGGTTGACTTTTTGAACAGTCACCCGGGATATGGCGCGGTCTTTACCGATGCTCAGATAATTGATGACGACGGTCTAGCCTTTACTGACAAAAACCATTTCTATTTCAGCATTTTCACTCAACCCAATCGAAGCCGTTACGAATGGCTGCGCCGTTTTTTCTATGAGGGCAACTGTATTTGTTTACCCAGTGTCATGATCCGCCGTGAATGTTATGACGTGGTCGGAAGGCCCGATTCAAGGCTGCATCAACTGCCTGATCTTGATCTCTGGGTAAGACTCTGTTTCAAATACGATATACATATCATGGAGGAAAAACTCACACAATTCAGGGTCCGTGACAATGAAGCCAATGCCAGCGGCAACCGGCAGGAATCAAGGCAGCGCACGGTCTGGGAATATCGTAAAATCCTGAATCATTACCTCGGCATCCATGATGAAAATGAACTTCTGAGGATATTCCCGGAAGCAGCCGAATTTACAGGTCCTTATAGTCTGACGAATGACCTGATTCCATATGTTCTCGCCCGGCTGGCTCTTAAGAGAAACACCCCTTTGTTGAATTCCTTTGCTATGGATGTCCTATTTGATCTTCTGGGTGATCCGGGACGTGCCGAACGCATACATGCCCGTTTCGGATTCGGATACAAGGATTTCATTGAACTGACCGGGTCAAGTACCACTCTCATGGCCGAGTCAACTTATAATGCCAAGGATTTACATACAGGTGCAGGATTATCGCAAAACCTTTTTATCCGGACGATCGGGACGATGAAAAGGGCAATGAATGAACGATTGAGTGTCTATTTTAAAAACAGGAGATTGCCATCATGAGCTGCGACTATCCCATGGAACCCTATCCGAAGGTTATAATCAATGCAGCTATCACCGGGATGATACCCACAAAGAGAGACACTCCGCATGTACCAGTCACAGAAGATGAGATCGTGCAGGACGCAGTTGCATGTCATATGGCAGGTGCTGCGATTATCCACCTGCATATTCGTGATGAACAGGGCAATCCCTGTTATAAAGCCGAAAAATATGGCCGCATCATCCGCAGGATCCGGGAAAAGTGCAATGTAATTATCTGTGTTTCCACAAGCGGACGGTTCTTCAAGGATTTCGAACAAAGGTCTGAAGTCCTTTTCCTGGAAGGAATAGAAAAGCCTGAAATGGCAAGCATCACAACGGGTTCTCTTAATTTTCCCAAGCATGCAAGCGTAAACCCTCCGGATATTATATTCAGGCTTGCTGAAACAATGCTTGAACAGGGTATCAAACCGGAAATTGAGATTTTCGACAGCGGCATGCTGAATTTTGCCAAGCATCTTCATAAAAAGCTTGGACTGCCTCAACCACTTTATTTTAATTTGATATTCGGCTCACTGGGAGGCATACCGGCCCGTATTGAGGATATTGCCTATCTGATAAACTGTCTTCCCGAAGAATCTCTGTGGTCCGCGGCCGGCATCGGAGTTTTTCAACTGCCGGTAAATCTCACTGCCCTTGCGGCAGGAGGAGGAGTCAGAGTCGGCCTGGAGGACAATATCTATTTTGACTACGAGAAAAAAGAACTTGCCACAAACGTTCAGTTGATCGAGCGTATTTCATATATGGCGAAGGTGATCAGAAGAGAACTGGCGGACGCCGATGAAGCCCGGCGCATGTTGTGCATTTCCCCGGTTGATTATTCATTTCACCAATCGCGGGAATTTTCACAATAATTTGAATTGTTGCATTTATAATACATCACGGATTCATGATTCTGACGGTCGGATTCTCCTTCCTTTTCCTCAGTGAGTTGCAATATCCATCAGATGAATGAGATGCCCCCGCAGACATTAATCCTGCAGGTAAGGAGTGGTCGTCAATACTGTCCTGGCGTCTTTGTAGGGCGGCATTTTGGAAAGTTTCCTGATGTTCTTAAGTGTTGTAACGCCAAGATTCTTCAGCAGCATATTGACTATAGAAGATGGCAGATTTCCGCCCGGGTCTGTCAGAAGCTGGTAGGTGAGAAGGGTTTTTTTACCTCCTTCTTCCTTGAGCGTCCATGTGACATCCCCGAAAGGCATCTCCACCATGCCTGGTTTTTCAGGCTTGAAATCAGCTTTTACAGCAAGCCCTCTGACAATTATCCTCCCTGTTTCTTTCTCAAGCATGAATGATATCCTTCCCAGGCCATAGCGGTCCGACAACGGCCAGGGTAGCCCCTGCTGAAAGTATGTACTGAAGCTGTCAGGTGTGTCAGGGTACCCGGGCAATTCGATTCTTCTTGCATCTTCACATAGAAACATGAACTTTTTCTGTGCTGGTATATCCCTTAAGATCGCTTCGACAACAGACATCGGTGCATCAATAATACCTTCTGCCCTGACTTCATCGACGCTGCTCCTTGAATTCGTTCTGACCCAGCCTGTAATTCCATCCGATTCCCGTATCTTTTTCCAGGGGCCTACCTTGACCGATGCTTCAAGACAGGCCGCCGTTATAAGGATGATTATGAAAATCCTGATTAAGGGCTTCATCTGAAAAATATCTTCCTTATGATTTTTACACCTGCGGTCAGTGCCAGAACGACAGAGGCATACATGAAAGGTCTGACAAGAGGTACAAGTCCTTTGGGTGGCGCAAATTCAATGTTCAACACGACGCGTTTATTCAGTTTGTCCTGTATGATGAGCTCCGAACAATGGTTGGCAGTCCAGATAGCAGCCTCCATCCCGCCCGAACTTACATGTGTTTTTGTATAATCGCCTGTCAGGTAAAGGTTGGGGTAGGGCGTACGCTGATACGGCCGGTGTTTTTCCATGCCGGGGAAGGGCCGGTAAACACCCTGACGTTCCCTTACAACCCTGTATTTTCTGACTTGTGCTTCGCGTGCGGCAGGGAAGAGCCTTTTGATATCATCGATCGTCTTCTCGTAAATCACCTCATCAGGCAGAAAGCGTACGGCATCGGCGGGCGCAATGACCATCTCGAACATGCTGCCTCCCTTGAATATATGGGGAAGCACATTCGAAAGGTCTGCATAGGTGTTGAAAATGCAGTCCGTTGAGAAGAATGTCACATCGACATCTGTAAGTTTTCTGTCAAACCACACCTGTATGGACAACGAGGGGGATTCTTCGAAATGGGTCAAATCCTGAAAGTATTTATATTTGAACGATTCCTTCGGGATGACCTTTCTTAGAGAGTATGGACTTATGGCTGAAACGTAGATATCGGCTTTGTAATCCTCTTTGCCGTTTACGGTAACACTCTTGATTTTGCCGTCTTCACAGTTTATCGAGGTCACCATTTTTCCTGTCTCGAAACTGCCGCCCTTTGACTTGATGTACTCAAGGCAGGTTCCGACCCAGATTTCGCCGAGCCCTCCGTTTGCAAAACCGACACGTGAGGTCTCTGCGGATGCCGAAACCTTTTTGAACCAGTTTACCATTACCTTGGCCGATATAGCGTATTCAGGGGTGAATGTGAGGCCGTATATGGCAGGAGACATGGGCTTGAATGCCCCACGCGGACCCCTTCTTGAAACCCATTCTGTCCAGGATTGATTGTCCAGCTCGTCCAGTTCCTTTTTGGAAGCTCCTACGGCATAAGCGAATGCAGGCATGCCGGCAAGCATTTTCCATTTGGGAATGCCTTTATAGCTTTTGATAAGATTCATGTATGCGATGGCTGTGTGAAGCGGCGCAGGGTAGTTTTCAAAATGCAGCACCGGCTGGTTTCCGTCGTCCTGTGCGAAAAAGAAGTCAGTACCTTTCCAGATTATGTTTTTTTCAATTCCCATTTTCTTAAAAAAATTGATGAGGTTGACGTAATAGGGGAAGAACACGTGAAGCGCATTATCAATCATGTCGCCTTCATTATCCAGCCATGAATTGGCCCGGCCGCCGAATATGGTATCGGATTCAATGATTTCGACATCAATTCCCGCATCTAGCAGGTTGATTGCAGTTGCCAGGCCTGACATTCCTCCACCCATGATCAAAGCTTTCATAAATCCTCCCGTTTGGAATATGTTCTTCTTATCAAACTTGTTTAAGACGGTTGCAACAATCTATTAAACATATATCCATCCGATTGACATTATTTTTTAAAACCTATACCTCATCAGATCATGAACAACGGAACAATCCAATCACTTGAAAGAGGGCTCACAATTTTGACAATCCTGGCCAAAGCGGGTTCTCCCATGACGCTCAACGAAATAGCCGCAAGTTTCAAGATAGACCGTTCAAGCGTTTTCCGCCTTATAAAGACAATGGTCAAGGCGGGATTTATCTATCAGGATAATGATACGAAACGATATTCGCTCGGGTTCAAGGTGCTTGAACTGGCCGGGTCTTTTTCGGACAATCTGCGCCTTGAAGAATTTTTAAGGCCCATAATGAAAGACGTCTGCCGGCGCACGAACCAGAATACGCACCTGGCGATCCTGGACAGGGGAGAAGTCGTTTTTATAGCTGTAGAACAGCCAAGGGATGCGATAACCATAAGCATTTCCATTGGCACACGCGAATCCGCTACCCAGACCGCACTCGGCAGGGCTATTCTTGCTTTCATGGAAAAAAATACGATCGATGAAATCATCAGGATATCACCTCTTGAAAGATATACTCCCAAGTCTATTGTTTCAAAGACAGAGCTTTACAGTGCCCTTTCCGGTATAAGAGATTCCAGACTGGCCGTTGATAACGAAGAATATAAACCCGGCGTCATCTGTTTTGCATCTCCGGTGCTAAACCATAAAGGACAGGTCGTTTGCTCGATAGGCATTTCCGGGCTGGACAGGCTCATCATGCCCCATTACGATGAATACGGAGAAACGGTTAAAGAAGCTGCCATCAAGGCCTCTGCCCTGCTGGGGCAGCCGGTTTAACCACTCTCGAAGGAATAGATGCTCCTTTCTTCAAACAGGAGAATTTACCACCAGGATTGAGTCTGGACAGAAATACCTCTTTATATTATTAATGATGCCCCCCTGGTTCTGTTTATCATTTGACATTTAGGGGTAAAATTAAAGTATTTCAGGAGGATAATATGGCAAGGAAAAACCCGGAACTATATCATGAGCAATACCGGAAACTGCTCTCAAACCAGGCTGACTATGTAGAAAAATATGCGAAGAGCAAACCCGGCGAGATTGCAATAATCGAACACAATACAGGTGATAAGATATCCTGGAAGCAATTCAATACATCGGTATCGGCATTTGCTGCAAAGCTGCTCTCAATCGGGATAAAAAAGGGTGATGTAGTAGCCACTTCTCTTCCTCTGTTGAAAGAGCATGTGTACCTGATTTATGCATGCTACCGCATAGGGGCGATCGTGGCCCCGCTTGATCTCAGGCTGAAGGCTAAAGAAATACAGTACTGCATGGACAAGATGAAACCCAAGGCATATTTTTTCCTTGGAAAGACACCTATTGCGGATTTCAGGCCGATGATAGCCGAAGTGATGAAAAAGTCGCCTTATATCAAACACTGGGTCCAGTTCCAGAAGGAACAGGACATGATAATGGAAGGTGCTGTAGGCATTACTGATTTTGTAAAGGACATTAAAAAAGTCTTCATAAAAAGCCTTATCTTCGGTACAGTCAAAAGGGCCAGAAAGCTTGTCGATAAAAGAGATGCCTGCCTCATTATATTCACTACCGGTTCAACAGGGTCGCCGAAGCCTGCGCTTCTGTGTCATGAGAACATACTGATACAGAATATCGGTCTTGCCGTTTCTTTTGAACTTGAGGAAGGCGATACCATGCTTATCAATCTGCCTCCTTCGCATGTGGGATGCATAACCGAGCAGCTTGCCACAACAATATTCGGTGGCGGAATAAGCGTTATTCTCCATATATTTGATCCGTTGAAGAGCCTCGAGGCGATACAGGCTTACAAGGTCAAAAACATCGGGCAGATACCTGCATTATTCAATATGGAATGGAGATTGCCTGATTACGGCAAATATGACCTGTCGTCATTGAAATTCGCCATATACGGAGGTCAGGCAGTGACACGCGAGTTTCTTGAGAAAATGTCAAAGATGGCCAGGCGTATCGGAACCGGTCTCGGACTTACCGAAACAGCCGGCTTCTGTACTTATACCGATGTCAATGCCGGTGTGGATGACCTGGTGAAGGGTATCGGATTTGATATGCCGCTGTGCCCTATATCGATCCGCGAGCCGATGCAGGCGGACGGCATGGCAGGAAAGGAAAAAAGTCCGGGTGAAGTCGGGGAGATATGTTTTTCAGGCCCACAGATTTTTCTCGGGTATATGGGCGACGAAGATAATACCCGAAAAACGGTATCAAAAGACCGCGTCTGTTATACCGGAGACCTCGGATATTATGATGCCGACGGTCTGCACTTTGCCGGCAGGTCAAAACTGGTAATAAAACCCAAAGGCTATCAGGTGTTCCCGGACGATATAGAGAGCCATATTTCAGGCAGGCTGAAGGGAAGAATCGGCGCGATAGCTGTAATAGGCGTCGAGCATAACATTTTCAGTGAAGGTATAATGGTATTCGCAGAAAATATTGATAGTGCAAATCCAATAACCCCGAATGATGTTATGACGGCATGTGACGATATTGCTGCATATTCGAGACCGTCTCATGTTGAGATCATCAATCAGGGTGAAATGCCGCTTAACAGGGTGGCGAAAACCGATTATATGGAGCTTAAGAAAAAATCAAAAGAGATCGTGGAAAAGCTGCGTTCGCAAGGAAAATGGGATGTCTGAAATATTGAAAATAAGGGACGTCATTAAACGGCTGTCCCTTATTTTACCCATATCAAGATGTCACTGGAAAAACGTGCTTGAATATAAAAAGGCTTTGTTATATTAGAAACGCGCTCCTTGCTCCAGGCGGGGCTAAAAAATCCATAAGGAGGAACAGATGTTTTACGAGCTTATGAAAATCGTCAACCCTGAACTCAGGGAAGACGCTGTCGAAAAGGTCATCACCCGTTTCACAAACAATGTTAGGAAAAACGATGGTGAAGTAATCAGGATTGAGGACATGGGAATAAAAACCATGGCCTATAAAATCGAGAAAAAGTCAAAAGGTCATTATTTTCTAAGTTATCTGGAAGGTCCCGGAAAGATGCTTTCCGAAATTGAACGCACGTTAAGGATTGATGAAAACGTATTGCGTTTCATCATTATCAAGCTTGGTGAGCATGTGAAACGGGAAGATCTTGAAAAGGCGGTGGTTGCGCCGGCGCCGGTTGCCGAAGCAGAAGAATCCCAGGAAGCAGTTGAAGAGGATACCAAGGCGGCGGATGATTCTGAACCCGAAGCCTTAGACTCGGAAGAGGAGGTATAGACATGGAAAGGCCGAGAAAACCGAAACAGACGGGAGCCCCAAACAAGTCCAGGACATTTTTCAAGAAAAAGAGCTGCCGGTTCTGTGAAGATAAAAAACTCAAGATAGACTATAAGGATTGCCAGGTTCTTAAGGATTATATCACGGACAGGGGAAAAATTCTGCCAAGAAGGATTACCGGGACATGCTCCCGTCATCAGAGAGAGCTCGCTATCGAGATTAAGAGAGCACGCATGATAGCCCTGTTGCCCTTTACAGTTCACAATTAGGAATATGCCGCCGGCATTGACCGGAAACAAAACACCGGCACCCTGGCTTTCCGCCGGGGTGCTGCTGATATCTGGAACGTCTTTAATCTGCATGCCTGAATACACAATGGCAATAGTGCTTTTTTTGCCGGCACTCTATTGCATATTTGCGAGCAGAACAGACGGAGTGTTGAAATATGCAGTCTCTTTAAGCCCCATTTGTTTAGGTCTGATACCGGCATTTATTGAAGGGGCGATAACATATGGCATTATCATTTTATGCGGATTATTGATGTGGGAAATGATAAAAAGAAAAAAGATAGGAATGTCAGTGGTTCTTCCGACAATAGCAGCATCGCTGATATTCATCTCAATGATTGCACTATTAAGCTATAAAAGCGGTTCCACAATAAATCAGACGGTTTCGGCCTGGGTAAAGGCAATGATGGATAATTTTATCAGACAATATTCAACCGTGCTTAACCCGGCTGATATTACCGCTTTCAATCTCAAAAGACCTTCTATTGAAGAAGCAATAATAAGACTCTTCCCGTCAATAACTGTCATAGGAACAGCAATGATAATGTGGTTCAATCTGGTCATCGCATCAAAAGTTGCCTTAAAAACCGACCTCAGCAGGTGGAGTTGTCCCGGCTGGCTGATAGCGGTATTCATTGTTGCTTCCGTGTGCTCTCTTCTGCCGAATAAAATAGTGAATACAATCGGCCTGAACATCCTTCTGATTGTTTGTATTGGATACTTTTTCCAGGGGCTTTCGGTTATCGTGTTTATTTTCGAGTATATGAAAATTTGGACAGGGTGGCGGATATTTTTTTACCTGTTGATAATAACACAGATGTATATAATGATTATGGCAATACTCTTGGGATTGTTTGACAACTGGTTTTATTTCAGAAAACGCATAAAAATTAAAGGAGATCAGGCATGAAAGTTATACTTTTGGAAACAATTGAAGAATTGGGTTCTGCAGGTCAGGAAGTAAAAGTAAAAGACGGTTATGCAAGAAATTATCTTATCCCGGGAGGCAAGGCCATTCCTGCAACAAAAGGAGCGGCAAAGACTTTCAAGGACAAGATCGAGGCAGGGATAAGGGCTGAAGCAAAGACGAGAGATCATGCTCAGAAAGCTGCAGATGAGCTCTCTGCCGTTGTTTTGAGCTTTAATGTAAAATCAGGCGATGACGGTAAGCTGTTTGGATCGATCACTACGTCTCAGATCGCAGATGCATTGAAAGAAAAAGGTTTTGGAGTCGAAAAGAAAAAAATCCATCTTGTCGAACCGATCAAGCATACAGGTACGCATGATGTTACAATAAAACTATACCCAGGAGTTGCGGCAGCAATTAAAGTTGAAGTGAAAGCCGAGGTTTAATGTCTTGGAAGAAACAATAGCAATCCTTCCTCACAATAAGGATGCGGAAGAATTCATCCTTGGTGCGGTTCTCCTTGAGAATTCCGCCATGGATGAAATTATTGATGTCCTGCCTCCTCAGGATTTTTATTCTGAAAGGAACAGGATGCTTTATGAAGAAATGCTGATTCTCAGGGATAAAGGCATCCCCATTGATTATATTACGCTGGCCGAGTCTCTTGACAGGAAAGGCAAACTCGATAAGGCTGGAGGAGCGGCTTATATAGGCCAGCTTACCGACAGGGTTCCAACTACAGCAGACATCGGATACTATGCAAGTATTGTTAAAGACAAGGCGATTATCAGATCCCTTATCACCGGCGCAAATGAGATTGTAAAAATAGCCAGGACAAATGCCGGGGAAGTTTCCGACGCAGTCGAATCAGCCGAAAAGATTATCTTTGATATCAACAGGGAATTGAGAAATGAGGCATCAGGTCTTATCAGAACAAAAGAGCTTGTAAACACTCTTTATGACAGGATAAAACTTATATCGGAAGGAAAAATCGAAGAAGGCGGAATAAAGACCGGGTTTTCCGACCTTGATACAAAACTTATGGGAGGGCTTCATCCTTCTGATCTGATTATTATTGCAGGACGTCCGGGCATGGGGAAGACATCCCTTGCAATGAATATTGCCGAACATGTGGCTGTATATGAGAACAGGCCTGTAGCTTTATTCTCCCTTGAGATGGGAAGGGATCAGCTTCTTCTCAAAATTCTCTCATCAATCTCGGGCGTATATCAAACCAGATTGCGTGACTCACGCTATCTTAAAAGCGAGGAATGGGTTGAACTGACAACTGCTTCGGCAAAAATTTATGATGCACCCATGTATATCGACGATACCGCCGGAATATCACCGATGGAAATAAGGGCAAAGCTGAGAAGGCTTGCAATAAGAGAAAAAGACCTGGCGCTCGTGGTGGTAGATTATCTTCAGCTTATGAAAATAAAGGGCAGGGTGGATTCCAGGGAGCAGGAGATTTCCGAGATATCAAGATCGATGAAAGCAATTGCCAAAGAATTCAAAGTACCTGTGATCGCATTAAGCCAGCTTAACAGAAATGTCGAGGCCAGAGGAGACAAGAGACCTATGATGTCCGAACTCAGGGAATCCGGTGCAATCGAACAGGATGCAGACATCATATTGCTCATATACAGAGACGAAGTTTATAATCCGGATACACAAGATAAGGGCATTGCTGAGATTAATATAGCAAAACACAGAAATGGCCCAACAGGTGAATTCAAATTAAGTTGGACACCAGAATTAACTAAATTCAGAAATCTTGATGACAGGCACTGACATGTAGTAGCTCCGACCTGATCTGACAGCTCTCCTTTCCGAGGGGATGTTTGTACGATTAAGTTTAAGCTGCCAGATCGAACTTCATATCCAAGATTTTGTCTTTTGCCAAGGGCAGATTTTCCAGGAAGGTTTCCATGGG
>DATCTV010000063.1 GCA_036567785.1 Desulfomonilia bacterium
AGATTACGCAACCTTTTTTCTGTAAATTCGAGTCAGAAATATCCATGTTTCTTTAACAATCCACGGATTTAGCAAAACAATACCTTTTCCCAATCTGCCATTCTTCGCTGGTTTCCATCAACAGCGCCGTCACCAACCGTAAACAGGACGCTTCATTTGGGAAAACGCCAACCACCCTGGTGCGACGCTTGATCTCTTTGTTCACGCGCTCCAGGCTATTCGTCGTCCGGATCGACCTGCGATGTTCCAGTGGGAAATTAAACACTGTAAATCCTTCTGCCAGGTTTCCTTCCATCCAAGCAGAAAGCCGAGGAGCAGAGATCGCATATTTCTGCACAGCTACTTGCAAGCCCTTTTCAGCAGTATTCCGATCAGCTGCATTGAAAATCGCCCGGATGTCAGCGGCCACTTCGGCTTTCATGGATTGTCTGGGAACGTAAGAACTTGCATTCTGCTGCAAATGGAATTGACATCGTTGCCAGGGAATACTCCCGAAAACAGCTCTTCTCGCGGCTCCCAGGCCCTCATGGCTGTCACTGATGATCAGTTTCACTCCATTCAACCCCCGATCTTTCAAGCTTTTCAGAAAGTCTCTCCAATGGGCTTCTTGTTCACTCAGAGAGACAGAAACCCCTAAGACTTGTCGCTCGCCTTGAGGGGTGATCCCGGTGGCAATCAAGACCGCCGCATCCCGAATTTGGCTGTTTTCACGCACTTTCTCATAACGAGCGTCCAGATACAGGTACGTTATCTCTCCAAGCGGTCGATCGCGCCACTCTTGTAAGGTCTGATCCAATTGTGCGGTGGCCCGGCTGACCTGTTCGGCGGAAATCTCAAAACCACATAACTGCCTGGTGATGTCTTTCACCTTGCGGGTTGAGACCCCCATCACGTACATCTCCGCCAGGGTGGTCGTCAAGGCTCGCTCACTGCGCAGCCCTTTTTCCAGTGCGGTCGGATAAAAACCTCCTTCCCGTACCTGGGGAATGGCAAACGTCACTTCGCCCACTCGTGTTTTGACTGTCTTGGGTTTGAAGCCGTTGGCGTGTCCCAGCCGTTCCGCGGTTCGTTCGTACTTATCGGCATGCAAGTATTCTGCACGCTCTGCTTGCATGAGGTTGTTGAGCAGCACCCGTAACATCTCTGGTACTGCTTGAAGTCCATTCTGGGTAATCTCCGCTACTAATTCGGGAGACAGGCTATAATCATTTTGGTGAGTCATTGGGTTCTCCTTATTTGGTTTGGTCGCCGTTTAAGGATACTTCTGACTCACCATTTTTGTTAAGGTTCAGCAATTTACAGAAAGAATGTTACACCTACGTGCACATAAAATAAAACAGATTATAATGCTTTACAGTGAAAATGCGAATAATAATAATTTTATTGTTTTCAGAAAAAAAAGAATACCTTAAATCAATATATACCAATTGAATTTCATAAGGGACGAAACATGAAGTCATCTTCCATTGAATATGCGATTTTAAAATTACTGGATGAAAATAATTCTCATCTTAAAGCGCATGAAGTATATGAAGCGCTTCATCCCGGATTTCAGTCTGTAAATCCCTCTACCATTTATCGGGCGCTGGACCGTCTGGCGCATGCAGGAAAAATTTCAGTATCTGATATGGGGACG
>DATCTV010000064.1 GCA_036567785.1 Desulfomonilia bacterium
ACTCGGTCTGCCAGCGTTTTAGGGACCATTATGCCACATTGGGAGCACTTCTGAGAAGTACATCTCGCGTCTACCAGTTCTACTACTTTGCCAGCCTTCGCAGCTTTGCCTTGAGTGAACTGAATTAGTTTGCCCCATGCATGGTCTTGGATATGCTTTGCTAGATGATGGTTCTTGAGCATTCCATTGATGTTCAAGTTTTCAAATACGATTATGTCAGCAGAATCTACCAGTTTCCGGGATACTTGGTGTAGGAATTCATCTCGAAGATTCTGAATTCTCTTACTGATCTTAGCTACTTTTGCTTTAGCTTTCCGCCTGTTGGCCGAGCCCCTTTTCTTTCTGGAAAGAGATCGTTGGGCAGCAGCCAGCTTCTCTTCTAACTGGATGTAGTATCGAGGGTATTGGATCGACTTACCGGCAGACGTGGTTATTAGGCTCTTCAGGCCAACGTCTACCCCTATTGTGGTTGTTGGCTCAACGGCAGGGGCATCCTCGATTTCCGCCACTAAGACGGCGTACCAATGGCCCAGGAGATCCTTCTTGATGGTGCAAGTCTTGATCTTTCCTTCGACTTCCCGATGCTTAAATATCCTGATGGTTCCGATCTTTGCAAAGAGTTAGCTTTGAGCCTTCCATCTTGTATCCTGTCTCGGAGTCTGGATATGTGAAGGACTTATACCAACCCCTGCCCTTGAATCTGGGATATCCTGGGTTTTCTCCGGCCTTGACTCGCCGGAAGAATGCTTTGAAGGACTTATCCAGCCTGCGAAGGACATCCTGAAGACAGTGGGCATATATCCCGAGGAAATTGCCGTTCTTTCGCTCGACAGTGAGCATAGCAGCCTGATCTTCGTATGATCTGCTAATGCCTTCAGTCTCATAGGCGTTCTTTCTGTCTGCTAATGCCGTATTATACAGGTGCCTGCAAGTTTCGAGAGTAAGGTCTAATTGGGCCTCTTGTAGCCTATTAGGGTACATCCTGAACTTGTAGGCGGTCTTCATCTGGATTTCTGCTCCTCGATATACTTCTTGATGGTCTCTGCTGTCACGGTCCCAGCAGTGCCGACATAATACGAATTGGTCCACTTGATAGCGGTTTCGTTATACCAATAATTGTACATCCTGGCGCTGATTCCTTTGAACCAATTGATTAGCAAAGACGGGGCATTTTGAGGAGGAGATGAGATGAAAAGATGGATGTGGTCCGGCATTATCTCCAGACTCAATATCTCTACCCCCTTCTTCTCTGCTATGGTATGGAATATGTCTTTGAGATGGTCTGCTACATCGCCAGTAAGTACAGGACGCTGGTATTTGGGTATCCACACCAAATGGTAATTTATATTATACTTACTATGCCTAGTAGACCGCACTTCCATGACCGTTTATACATACGCATACTATAAATAGATTACTTACGGGCTTACTCCGGCCTGGAGACCGGAGTTTGCGCCCTGCTCGTTTCTATCACATTATAACCTCAGGTGAGACTGTTGGCCTTCTCATTTCATCCACTGGATTCACAACCACCTTCGATATTTCCTTTGGTACATATGTCAATTCAGGAGGGATAGACGATGCTTTAAGAGAAGCCTCCGAACTGGAAGCCTCCGAACTGGAGGCCTCCACATTACCTATAGAGTCCAGGATGGCTGCAGCGTACACACCTGCCTCCTGAGGCTCAAAAGTGAAGCTGCCATCGGATCCTGTCACGACCGATCCCACGGTAGTCCATTTCGGCGGCATGTTGAGGCAGGAAGGCTGAGATTTCCTGTAAATTTTTACCTCTCTATCAGCCACAGCCGCCGATCCGCCAAGAGGATAGCTCACATCAAGAGATCCCCTAAATTTATTGAATTGGTCTGGGTAGAACTTAAGACTGAACCATTCCATTAAAACAGGCATTGCGACCATTCCCTCTCCTGTGACATAGACCTTTGCCGTATCTCCTTGATTCACCGTTGGAAGGCTCTGGGCTGCATAAGTCTCGGTTCTGAACTTGCCTACACTGAGACAGGACGTCTCGTTGATCAAGCGGGCCAAAGTAACCTCATTAACCTTGGCCGTTCCCGGACCGGTATTTGTGATCTCCACATACCACTGATTTGGAGCAGGCGGCCAGACAGAAGAAGCATATGAGGGCAGCGGCACATCTATGCATATGGTTTTGCTATTGTCAATGCACTCCACCTGACATGGAGTATCCCATACGGTCTTTGCTTCATGTCCCTCGGCCCCCACTTTAATGATAAGCTGGTTTCTTTTTTGGGCAGTCACATTTATCCTAGCTGAAAAAGCGTGCTGTGTTGAGGACCGGTCTGAGAAGAGATTCTCGAAGGATATTACGTAGCCCAGGTTTTCGGCAACCTTTTCATAAGGCAACAAGAAATAGCCGTTTCCATTCCAGGTGTCGCCGTAGCTGTTCAGACATTTAAAAGCCTGAATGCCATCGTCATAGCCGACAATGGTCACGCAATGCCCTTCACAGTTAGAGCAGGACATGGTCCCCGAAAGCTGGCTCCCTTGCTGGACTAAATCAAGAGAGAAATCATATGCGTTATTCGCTTTCATAGCCCAATTTCCCGAGATATCGGAAGGAATGGAGCCTTGAGCGGGGTTCGATTGAGTTGACTTCCACAGCGTGGCGTTCCAGGGAAACGTATCAGCTGAACCGGAATGAGTATACGTGCCTTCCATATACAGATTGTCGATATTGTTCGATATGCTGCCGGAATATACTTGAGTCCACTCACCAGGGCGTTCGCGCGTGAACTCTACCAATCCACCAGAAACCGTTCCGCTTATATGGTCGACATAATTGCCCGTTACCAGGGGTATACTGCCGCCAGCCAGGAGAGGGCCGTACTTGATCAGCATGGACGTGATATTCTCCACTGTTGGCTCCGTTGATTTGCCATAGGTTTTGAGCTTATAGAGTCCAGCCTCGTGGTTTATGGCATCGGTGATTTGCGGCATGTGGCTGTAATCTCTATTGCCTAGGTCATCGATCAATTTTGCTGTATCATAATCGCTGGGAAAAGAGGCCTCAGTACAGATGCCATAATTCTCCACTAAGGTCTTGGTTAATTCTTGGACGCCGTTCTTGATAAGCTCATCCTGGCGAGCATGCAGGTACCAGAAGGACAGATCAGGAGTATAGGGATGCTCCATCTCCTTGATGATATTCATGATATGTATTATCGATCTACCACCACATCCACCCCAGCCGTCCTGGTTCCCGGTCATGGTCACGTACTGTGAATAATCCAAGCTGCTTGGAGGATTTAGCACAATATCTCCTGGATCCAAGGGGCGAGCCATCATCTGATCGTGAATCACGAGAGACGCATCGTATTTTTTATCAATTGCTTGCCTATTGAGGCCGGATAGATCCCCCAAAGCCGCATAATCTGAGAGATCGGGTGGATTATATGCCTGCCTCGTCTCGGCCTTAATTCCCGAAATAAGCTGCTCAGGGTTGCTCGTTTTGCTCGCGCTCCAGGGATACTGACCCTGGCTGTTATGGTCAAAGCTGCCTGTAATAGTCATGAATCCAGACGAATCGGACAGACTGCCGAAATAGACCTGCGTCCACTGGCCGGCACGCTTCCGGGTGAACTGAACAGTTCCGTCGGGAGATATAGTGCCACTGATGGTATCCACCGGCTCAGAGGCTATATTGGTGCAGGTCATTGTGCCTGTTATCTGGTCCCCACTTTGTTGCAGGTCCAGTATGAAGTTATAATTCGTGTTGGCCACCATATTCCACTGGCCAGACACATCTTGGGCGCATGCAAGCGAACATGCAGCCTGCATGGTAAGAATTAAAGCGAATAGTTTGCTGAGATTTGATGCAAATAAATATCTCATTAGGAGCCACCTCGAAGTCGAATCCGATAATGCTGGAGAAGTCCTCTATCTTTCAGCTTAATAGCAGCTATATTTGGTAACTCGGCTTGTGTCAGATTATTTAAAACTAATGATGTTTGTTAGCTCCCACATGTATGATGGGAATTTAGTGCCATCTATTTTAACCAGACTTATTAATAATATGACGATAAGATTCAATAATTGAGAGTCTTCCTATTGGCTCAATACGCCAGGATGAAAATTATCAAGCAACTTCAGGGACAAAAAGAGCAATTAAGCGGGAGAACGAGCTGCTTAAGGCCCAAAGTAAAAAAACCTGAGCCGCTTAAGACAAGAGTCCGCGAACTTGAAGATGAGGATGCGCATACAAGGCTTTGTTCTCCTTTCCAAATTGATTCCATAGCGTTGAGAAAAAACCAGAAACTCCGACGATTATGGTTGATGAAGGCAGATTTGAAAAAACGATTCATATAATTTAAGAAAAGGCTGGCCGAGAGCCATATTTTAGCTCAACTAACTATTTATAGTGCTGCGATATCTCAATTCAGCAGGTGATACAATGAATGAAAAAAGGGGCATAATTGTTCTGATTTTTATGCTATTTCTGGCTATGACTTCCTGTGAATGCATGGCACAAGAAATTCAACAGGCGTCAGGCACCGTACAGATCACCGACATGCTGGGCAGGCAATTAACCGTTCCTGAAAACATTAGCTCTGTGATCGCTACGTCTCCCCCGTCCACGATTCTTGTATTCATGCTCGCACCCGACAAACTTGCAGGCTGGAATTTCATAAATAATTTTAACCATACTTTAATGGATGAAAATTATCAGAGCCTGCCGGTGATAGGAGGCTGGTATGGG